>NZ_JBFAOU010000092.1:0-31004 GCF_040675365.1 Catellatospora sp. NPDC049609
TGGGCACCCCAGGTGACCATCAGGCCGACGCTGCTCACCCGGCCGAGCAGGGCGGCCGGGCACGCGTCCTGGACGCGGGCCGGCTCTGTCGTCGTCGGCCCAGGCCTTGGGCGGCCCTGACCGCGGGCGGCCCTGGGTCGGGGGCGGCCCTGGGTCGCGGGTGGTCATGATCGCGGGTTGGTGTCGAAACGTGGATCACGGCTTCACCTTTCGGCACCAACCCCCGATCATGACTCGCGGCCCG
The DNA here is from genome assembly GCF_040675365.1 of Catellatospora sp. NPDC049609. Taxonomy (NCBI): domain Bacteria; kingdom Bacillati; phylum Actinomycetota; class Actinomycetes; order Micromonosporales; family Micromonosporaceae; genus Catellatospora; species Catellatospora sp. NPDC049609. Next base: position 245 of record NZ_JBFAOU010000092.1, read on the forward strand.
GCCGGGGAGCGTCGGCGAAGGGCGGTGGCGCTGCCGAGGGCGGTGGCGGTCAGGGGTGGCGGAGCCAGAGCGGGCCGTCGGGGGTGTCGCGGAGCTCGATCCCGGCGGCGGCGAGCGCGTCGCGGACCCGGTCGGCGCCCGCCCAGTCGCGCTGCGCGCGAGCCTCCTCCCGCTGTGCCACCAGCGCCTCCACCAGGGGGGTGAGCAGCGCTGTCGGGTCGGCCGTGCCCGCCAGCGCACCGAGCCGCACGATCATCCCGCGCAGCAGGCCGTGCGCGTGCTCGCCGGAGTCCGAGGTGAGCGTGTCGGCGCCCCAGTCCCCGATGGCCTGCTCCAGGTCGAGCACCGCGGTGACGCAGCCGTCCACGTCCCGCTCGGCCAGGGCGCCGGAGAACCGCGCCTCGGCCTCGTCGGCCGCCTCCCGCAACGACGCCGCGACGACCGGCCCGCCCGGAGTGACGATCGTGCTGCTCCCGGCACCGCCGCCCGCCGCGGGACGGGGCGCCCCGGGGTTGTCGGCTACGCCGTGCGTCAGGAAGGTGCCGTCCCCCTCCTCGAAGGGGAGCGGGAGGACGGTGCCGGTGGGGTAGACGGTGCTGCGGCCGGCGCGGCGCAGGGTGAGGGTGCCGTTGCCGAGGACGGTGGCGGTGCGGGCGACCAGGTCGCAGACGAGGGCGGTGTGCTCGTCGACGCCGACGATGAGCGTGCCGTCGGGCAGCTCGCGTTCGAGGCGGGCCAGGCGGGGCTCGCCGAGGTAGCAGAAGCGGGTGTCGTGGTGGCCGCCCTCGGCGTTGTCGTAGTGCGGGACGACGACCGCGGGCACGCCGGTGAGCTGGTGGAACAGGTCGAGCCCGGGGGCCCATCGCGGGTCGGTGCCGGCCTTGTAGATCTCGTACACGGGGATGGTGTGCGAGCCCAGGGTGAGTGCGGCGGCGCTGGCGAAGACGAGCACGTCGGCCTGGGTGAGCAGGGTGGGCAGCTCGGTGTCGCGCCACTGGCGCAGGGCGTACGTCGGCGAGCCCGGCCCCGCGAAGATCCACTTCGCGCCGCGCAGCGCGGCCAGCGCCCGCTCGCGCTCCAGGCCGGGTGGGGGAGCCTGGCGCCAGGAGACGACGTCGACGGCGCGCCCGACGCTCTGCGCGAAGTAGCCGACCGCTCGCGCGCTGATCTCGTCGGCGTTGAGCTGGAACCCGTACGGCGTGTCCAGCAGGGCGGCCGGAGCGTCGTCCGGCAGCGTGGCGAAGAACTGCCGGTGCGGCTTGATCATGGTGGGGGTGGTCTCGCCGGAGCCCATGATCACCAACAACTTGGTCATACGTTCTCCTCGCTGCGCCGGTCGGCGGCGTGGGCAGGGTTCACCAGGGGGACAGCCTGCCTAGACCAGCGTGAGCAGGTCGGCGGCGAGCAGGTCGGGGTGCTGGGCGTGCAGGTCGTGGTCGCTGCCGGGATACCAGCGCACGGTCGCGCCGGGCAGCGCCGCGGCGGCCCGGTGCACCGGCTCGGCCCGTTCCTCGTCCGGGCCGGCGGCGGGCAGCAGCAGCGCCGGCACGGCGATCAGGGGCAGGTCGGGGCCGGGCGGGTCGTCCCACATCGAGCGCAGGATCGCCAGGTGGCGCGGGATCGTCAGGCGCCGCTCCATGGTGCCGTCGGGGCGTACGCGCATGTTGGCCAACGTCGCCTCGCGCGCCGTCGCCGACCAGTCGGCATGCGCCGAGGCGAGCCACTGGCGCATCGTCTCGGCGGGCCGGCCGTCGATGTCCTGCGGGCGCAGCACCCGCTCGCAGGTCTCCCAGTCGGGGAACCGGCCGCACAGGTCGATCCAGCCGCCGTCGACGAGCCCGATGGCACCGGGCAGCTCCGGATGCTTGGCGGCCAGCCGCACCACGACGTTGCCGCCCCAGGACTGGCCCACCACGACCGGCCGGTGCAGGCCGAGCGCGCCGATCACCGCGGCCAGGTCGGCGGCGGCGGTCGCGGTGTCGTACCCGGACTCCGGCGCGTCCGACTCGCCGTGCCCGCGCAGGTCCACCGCCCAGCTCGGGTGCCCGGCCGCGGCAAGCGCGGCGGCGACCTCGTCCCACAGCCGCGCGTTCGACGACAGCCCGTGGACCAGCAGAAACGGCCTCGCCGAGGCGGGCTGCCCGACCCGGGGCGCGTCAGCCGGCGAGCCCTCCGGCGCGGCGGGTGGGACCCGCCGAGGCACGCCTCCCTGTTCGCCGTGCGGACCGTCGGCTGCCGAGGCGGCGGGCCGGTGGCGCAGGCGCAGCACGACGCCGGGTTCGACCTCTACCGCGACGACCTCGTCCTCGTTCACATGTACGAACTTAGAGGGAAACCGCCCGCAGCGCAGCAGCCGCCTGCTCCGGCGCGATGTCGTTGACCCACGCGCCCATCGCCGACTCCGACCCGGCCAGGTACTTCAGCTTGCCCGGCGCCCGGCGCGAGCTGATCAGCCGCAGGTGCAGGTATCCGAGGTCGCGGCCGTCGCGCACCGGGGCCTGGTGCCAGCCGGCGATGTACGGCATGTCCAGGCCGAACAGCCCGTCCAGGCGCCGGGTCAGCTCCGACCACAGCGGCGCGCAGGCGTCCAGCTCGTCGTCGGTGAGCGCGGCCAGGTCCGGCACCTGCCGGTGCGGGGCGAGATGGATCTCGTACGGCCAGCGCGCCGCGTACGGCACGAACGCGGTCCAGTGCTCGTTGGCGGCGACCACCCGTTCGCCCGACGCGCGCTCCCCGGCGAGCAGCTCGGCGTAGAGGTTGCCGCCGCCCTGCTCCCGGTGCCTGCGGGCCGCGTCGAGGTAGCGACGGGTGACCGGGGTGACGTACGGGTACGCGTAGATCTGGCCGTGCGGGTGGTGCAGCGTCACGCCGATCTCGACGCCCCGGTTCTCGAAGCAGAAGACCTGCTCGACGCCGGGCAGCGCGGACAGCTCAGCCGTGCGGTCGGCGAACGCGTCCAGCACGGTGCGCACCCGCGACACGGGCAGGTCCCGGAACGAGGCGTCGTGCTGCGGCGAGAAGACGACCACCTCGCAGCGCCCGCTGTCGCCGGAGAACGAGGGGAACCGGTTCTCGAACACCACCACGTCGTAGTCGTCGGCGGGCACCTCGCTGCGGAACTCCGGCTTCGAGGGGCACAGCGGGCACTCCGCCGCGGGCGGCAGGAACGTGCGGGTCTGGCGGTGCGCGGCGATCGCGACCCACTCCTCGGTGAGCGGGTCGAAGCGCAGCTGCGCGGGCGGGGGCGGCGGGGGCAGCTCGCGCTCGTCGACGGTGGCGCGTACCGCGTCGTCGTGCTCGTCGAAGTAGATCAGCTCGCGGCCGTCGGCCAGGGTCGTGGTGGTGCGCTTCATGAGGTCATCTCCACAGCGGTGTACTCGCTGACGTCGACGGGCGGCTCGGTGTCGGTGATCAGCAGATCGACGGCGCTGAGCGGGCAGATGGAGGCGATGCCGAGCGTGTCCCACTTGGTGTGGTCGGCCAGCACCACCAGGCGGCGGGTGGCGGCGATGAGCGCCCGGTTCGTCTCGGCCTCGAGCAGGTTCGGCGTGGTCAGGCCGGCGTCCACGCTGAGCCCGTGCACGCCGAGGAAGAGCTGGTCCACGTGCAGGTCGCGCAGCGACGCGACGGCGATCGGGCCCACCAGCGCGTCGGACGGGGTGCGCGTGCCGCCGGTGAGCACGACGGTCTGGTCCGGCCGCCCCGAGCGGTAGAAGACGTCGGCGACGGGGATGGAGTTGGTGACCACGGTCAGGCCGGGCACCTCGACCAGGCGCTGGGCCAGCCGCACGGTGGTGGTCCCGGCGGAGAGCGCGACGGCGCTGCCCGGGTTCACGTGCGCGGCGGCCGCTTCGGCGAGCCGGGCCTTCTCCGTACGCTGGCGCTCGGCCTTGGCGGCGAAGCCGGGCTCGTCGGCGACGCCGGACGCCGGCGCGGTCGCCCCGCCGTGCACCTTGATCACCAGGCCGCGCTCGGCGAGCACCTCCAGGTCCCGGCGGATGGTCATGTCGGAGACGCCCAGCTCGGCGACGAGGTCGGCCACGCGCACCCCGCCGGCGCGGCGCACCTGGGCCAGGATCGCCTGCTGTCGCTGCGGCGCGAGCATCGGACCTCACCTCCGAGAACTCACCGAAATCCAACAAGAGTCAACACCGTATCGTACGCGGACGCTCACCGGCAATGCGGCGACGCACTCCTGCCCGGCCGCTGCGCCGGCCCCGATGGCAGAACGGGCGCGTGCTGGCGGGAAGGGGGCGCGCGTGGAGCGGAAACGGGCGCGCCCCCGCCGGTGCGGCAGGGGCGCGGGTCGGGGTGCGCGGGCAGGCTCAGATGCCGTGGCCGCGGCGGTGCAGGGCGGTGAGGACGGTCTCGACCTTCACCGCGCCGGTGAGGGCGGCCAGCGCGATGGCGGCGCGCGGCTCGCGCCAGTTGTTGCGCACGCTCTCCCGGGTCCAGCGCCACGCCTGCCGCCGGTCCCCGGCCGCCGCCGACCAGCACGCGAGCTGGCCGTAGACCCGCGCCGCGCCCGGCCGGCAGCCGGAGATCTCCGGGTGGCGGGCCATCATCCAGCGCAGCGACGAGATCTTCGTCGTGTACTCGTACGCGTAGAAGCTGCTGCGCCCCCAGAGCACCCGCACCAGCGGCTCGTCGACGTGCACGATCGGGTGCCGGCGGGCGGCCCTCAGCAGCAGGTCCCAGTCCTCGTTCTGGCTGCCGGGGGCGTCCTCGGAGACCGGGCCGATCGCGCCGCCGGCCAGCAGTGCCTCGCGCCGGGCGACGAAGCCCGACGAGTGCAGCATCGACATCCGGGAGCGGGCCAAGTGGTCCACGGTCACCGTGTCCGTCCCGGCCAGGCGCGCGTGCACGACGCCCTCGAACTCCACCTCGACCGCACACGTCGCGAACTGCGCGCCCGGCTCCCGCACCAGCGCGTCGACCTGGCGGCGCAGCTTCGCCGGGTGCCAGCTGTCGTCGTCGTCGCAGAACGCCACCAGCTCGGTGTCCAGCGCCGTGATGCCGGTGTTGCGGGCCCCGGCCAGCCCTACCTGGCGCCAGTTCGACAGCACCAGCACCGGCCGGTCGTCGGTGACGGCGAGCGCGGCGTCCGGCTCGGCCTGGTCGAACACCACGATCACGCGCAGCGGGCCGGGGTAGTCCTGCGCGCGTACCGCGTCGAGGGCCTTGCGCAGCAGCTCCGGGCGGTTGCGGGTGGGGATGACCACGCCCACCGCGGGCCAGTCCCGCGAACCGGCCGGCGGCGCCTGCGCGGTCGCGACGGCGCCGGTCGGGCCGGCGGGCGCGGCCGGGTGGGTGGCGGGGCGGGCGCCCCGGCTGCCGTCGAACCGGCCGGTGTTGGGCTTGGGCTTCATCGGTGCGCTCCCACGATCTCTGCGGAACTGCTCAACGGGTACCCGTACGCCCGCAGCAGCGGCGCGCAGACGGCCCCGACCAGGGCGCGCTGGCGCGGCGGCAGCTGCCGGCGCCAGGCGTCGTCGCGGCGCAGGTCGATGCGCCCGACCGTGAAGCGCATCGGGTTGCCCGCGGCGCTGTGGCCGCGGGACAGCTCGACGGCGTCGTCGTGCAGGAAGTCCAGGTCCATCACGGACGGGTCCATGCCGATGAAGGCGGCGATCCGGCGCACCGTGTCGCGCGGCCGGTCGAGGAACTCCTCGTAGCGCACCCGCCGCACCGCGACGCCGCGCCGGCGCAGCAGCCCGAACGCGGCGTTGTGCGCGTTCCACAGCAGCGCGCTGCGGGTCGGGGCGTAGCGGGTCATCTCCTCGGTGCCGTCCGTCTCGGGCCGGGCCACCGTCTTGGTCCAGGAGTACGCCACGCCGCGCGCGTCGCGCACCACGTGCAGCACGCGCAGGTCGACCTCGTCCGACCAGCGCAGGCAGTGCGCCAGCGCGCTGTGCTTGGACGAGTCGATCACGACGCGCGCCCCGGCGACCTCGGCCGCCGCCGCGTAGATCTTCGCGTAGTAGCCGGCGTACTCGCTGACCAGCGCGGTGAAGTCCCTGGCTGGCCGCTGCGAGCCGGCCAGCCGGGGGATGTGCCGGGTGCGCTCGACCAGGTCGCGCAGGGCCAGGATGCGGTGCACGTCGACCCGGTGCCAGCCGCCGAAGGCGGCGACGCCGACACGCTGCCAGAAGCCGCAGCGGCTGAACCGCTCGCCGCAGCCGCAGCGCTCGTCGTCGCGCAGGTCCCGCTGCCACAGGTGCACGATCTCGCCCAGGGCGCAGACGCCGGGCAGCTCGCCGAGCACCCGCTCGATCAGGGTCGTGCCGCTGCGGCCGAGTCCACCGACGAAAAGAACCCTGGTAGTCATACGTCCCCCACTGCTGCGCCACGGCGTGACGCGCCTCGTGCGGTATAACGACCGAACAGCGTTGATGGTCTGTATTGTCTGATTTCGTGGCTTTTACGGGGACTGTCTATGGCCGAAGGGTGCGCCTCGCCGGCACCTGGTTCGACGCGGTCACCGAGGAGACGGTGGCCGACAGAGTGCTGGCCGCGCTCGAACGCGGCGAGGGCGGCCGCATCCTGACCCCGAACGTCGACATCATGCGCCTGGCCGCCGGCCGAGGCGTCCGCGCCGCCGAGGTGCGCGGCTTCCTGGAGGACGCCAGCCTGGTCGTCGCCGACGGCATGCCGCTGGTCTGGGCCAGCAGGCTGGCCCGCACGCCGCTGCCCGAACGGGTGACCGGCTCCGGTCTCATCTGGACCCTGAGCGCCGCGCTGGGCCGCGCCAACCGCTCCATCTACCTGCTCGGCGGCTCGCCCGCCGACGAGACCGGCATGGACGGCGCGGTCAAGGCCGCCTCCGTGCTGGCCGCGGGCTGCCCCGGGCTGCGCATCGCGGGCCAGGTCGCGCCGCCGTTCGGCTTCGACCTCGACCCCGACACCTGCGCGCGCGTGTACACCGACGTCATCGAGGCCAAGCCGGACTTCGTCTTCGTCGGCCTCGGCTTCCCCAAGCAGGAGCGCGTCATCTCCGACCTGCGCGCCGAGCTGCCGTTCACCTGGTTCATCGGCTGCGGCGCCGCGGTCGGCTTCGTCGCCGGCGAGCTGCACCGCGCGCCCATCTGGATGCAGCGCAGCGGCCTCGAATGGGCGCACCGCCTGGCTCAGGAGCCCGGCCGCCTGGCCGGCCGCTACCTCGTCCACGACCTGCCCTACGCCGCCCGCCTCCTCACCACCGCCGCCCTCCGCCGCAAGTAGGCCAGGGGCCCTCCGCACGCCTCATCGATGAAGTTGCCCGGCGAATCTGTTCAGCGGTGTACGGGGGCACTACCCTGGTGATGACCCTGGGGAGGGATCGCCATGACAGCAACAGCCGAGAGGTTTGCGAACCAGCAGGTGACGAACGTGGAGAACGACCACCCGTTCGATCCGTTGATCGATCTTGATGGCATGTGGACCGTCGAGGTGGCCGAGCGCTACCTGCCCATCCCAGGACTTCCCTTGGTGAAGTACGAATGCTGGGACGGGAAACTGTTCATGGCTCCATACGAGGCCGCGCGCAACTCCTACGGCGCGATCGAGCTGGCCGCGGCGTTGCGGCAGGGCGCGCGAGAAGCGGGCCACTACATCTACGGCACGGTCAACCTGACGATGGGCGCCCTCGACCGCTGGATTCAGCCCGATCTGACAGTGCTGGACAGCCCCCAGAGCGGCACCTGGGCCGCTGCTGAGCACTGTGTCATGCCGGTCGAGTTCATCAGCCCGACGAGCCGTCGCCGGGATCAGATCAACAAGCCTGCGGCCTGCGCGCAGGTGGGCATCGAGTGGTTCATGACCGTCGAGCTCGACGCCGCCCGCGATCTCGCCGTGGTGGAGCTGCGCCGCCTGGTCGACGGGCAGTACCAGCTCGTCACCCGGGCGATGTCCGGGCAGCGGTTCCAGATGGCCGAGCCCTTCGCCGCCGACTTCGACCCCGCGGACCTGCTCGCCCGCTGACGGTGTGGCGCGACGTCCGTCCAGCGCGGCTCACGACCGCCATCCCCGGCTGCCGCCCCGCCCGGCGTGGTGATCACGGTGGTGGGGTGGCGACACGCCGTCGAACGCGCCCATAAGTTCATGATCAACGGGGTTGGGGGCGGTGGAACCAGGGGTCGGTGGCGGTGGTGCGGAAGGCGGCGAGGGGGGCCGGGTCGGGGCGGAGGGCGAACTCGCCGGAGGGGGTGCGGTGGTCGGGGTTGGACTCGAAGTAGAGGACGGCCTTGATCTGGGTGTTGGCGCGGAAGACGCGGTGGGCGTCGTGGAGCCAGTCGGCGCGCTGTGACGCCGACCAGGCGCGGGAGACGCCGTACTCGCCGATCATGATGGGGTGGGGGCGGGCGGCGGCCCAGTGCAGGAACGGCTCCAGCAGGTCGCCGACGGGGGTCAGCTCGCTGCCGGCGTACACGTCCACGCAGGTCCAGTCGACCTGGTCGTCGCCGGGGTAGAAGTCCTGGGCGCGGCCGGTGGCGAAACCCTTCTCGGTGGGGCACCAGACCCAGGAGACGTTCCGCGCGCCCTCCTCCGCGAAGATCGCGCGGGTATGCCGCCACGCGGCCACGTACTCGTCGGGGGAGCCGACCTCGGCCAGCAGGTTCGGGCGGTCCATCTCCCAGCGCAGCCGCAGCAGCACCGGCACGCCGAGGTCGCGGGCCTGCCGGGCGCGCTCGCGGATCACCTCGTCGTGCTCGCCGAGGACGACCTCGGCGCTGGGGCCGCCGGTCCAGCTGAACATCAGCGTGGCGCCCGACTCCAGGAACGTCCGGTCGGAGCTGGTGCCGAACTCCTCGCGCAGCCTGCGGTACGTGTGCACGACGTCGAGCCGGCGGCCCAGGTCCCGCTCGAAGTCGGCGACGCCGGTGACCCGCCCGGCCTGGGTGAGGCTCTCCGGGCGCACCCAGGCGCCGAGCAGCGCGCCGGTCGCGGGTGCGGCGGCGGGCCCGCCGGAGGCGAGCGGGGAGCGGGCCTCGGCGGGAGAGGAGGGCGCCACCGCGATGCCGCGGTCGGCCCGCGGCGGGGAGCCGCACGTGGCGAGCATGGCCACGGCGGCTACCCCGGCGAGGATCCGCAGCGGGCGACCCGCACCGCTGCGCCGGCCGGCCGACATCTCAGTCGACGGGCCGGGTGCGGCGGGCGACGTACAGCACGTTCACGGCCCAGCGGCCGCCCCAGCCGGTGCGGGCCACCAGGTCGTCGACGGCCTTGGCGACGGTACGCAGCCCGCGCCGGCCGTACCAGCCCTGCGTGAACAGGGCGAAGCCGCGCTGCTCGACGATCGTGAAGCCGTGCCGGTCCAGCAGCTCGGCGACCTCGGTGTGGTCCAGCTCGGCGAACCAGGGCGAGCCGGCGTGCCGGTGGTGGCGCAGGTGACGCAGCGAGTGCCGGTTGCCGTGGTTCTCCACCACCAGCAGCCCGGCGTCGTAGTTGGGCAGCACCTTCGCGGAGAACGCGATGGCCCGCTCGCGCACCTCGGCGTCCACGTTGAGCAGCAGCCGGAAGATGGTGACCAGGGCCGGGACCTCGGTGGGCTCGGGGTCGGGCACGTCGCCCTCGGCCTCGACCAGGTGCAGGTCGGCGTAGGCGCCGACCTCCTCGGCCTTGGCCAGCATCGCGGCCGACGTGTCGTAACCGTGCGCGCCGCGGACCAGGCCGTGCAGGATGCGGATGGCCCGGCCGGTGCCGCAGGCGAAGTCGTGCTGCACCGGCCTGCGGTAGGGGAACGCCCGTTTCGCGAGCCTCCTCAGGTAGGCGCGCTGGCGCCGATTTATCGCCGAGGCGTAGCTGTCCGGGGCGTACACGACGTGCTCGTATTTCTCGACCGTCGCCTCGTCCTGGAAGATCTCGGTGTAGTCGGCGCGCATGCGTTTCCTGGTCCTTTTCTCTTCGTGCTGTCGGTGCTCACCGCTCCGCTACGGAGTGGCCTTGACGTTGTTCCGGCGGCCCGGCCGGGCGGCCTTGAGCAGGGCCCGCAGGCCCAGCCGGTCGTGGAAGCGGCGCAGGCCGCCCAGGTACACCCCGGTGGCCAGCACGAGGGCGGCTCCGGCGCCGACCGCCTGGCCCGGCACGACCAGGCGCACCAGCCAGGGCAGCACGCCGAAGCTGGTGGCGGCGAGCGCCATCGCGGTGCGGGTGCCGGGGCCGAACGGGTGCAGCCGCAGCGAGCCGGCCAGCTGCGCCAGCGGCAGCAGGTTGTTCACCGCGACCGCGGCGGCCAGGCCGATCGCCGCGCCCAGCACGCCGAGGCGGGGGATGGTCAGCAGGTCGATGCAGACCATGGTGGCCAGCGCCAGCAGGACGTTCATCAGGTTCCAGGTGGTGCGGCCGGCCATGGACAGCACCATGTCGACCATCCCGCAACCGGTGCTGATGAGCATCGCCGCGGCCAGCACCCGCACCGCCGGGGCGGCGGAGGTGTACGACGGCCCGAACAGTCCCAGGTAGAGGTCGGCGTAGCAGGCGACGACCAGGTGCAGCGGCCAGCTGATGAGCACCAGCCAGGCGGTGGCGGTCTGGTAGAGCCGCAGCGCGCCCGCGCGGTCGCCGACGGCCAGCGTCTCGGCCAGGCGCGGCTGCACGACCTGCGCGATGGAGCCGTTGGCGAGCTGTCCGAGCACGACGAACCGGCCCGCGACGGCGTACGCGGCGGCCGGGGCGAGCCCCGCCAGCCCGGCGACCATGAGCACGTCGACCCGCTGCAGGGCGGTCTGCGCCGCGTTGGCCAGCGCGCGCGGCGCGGTGTAGCGCCAGAACGCGCGCGCCACCGGGCGCCCCTCGATCCGGGCGGCGCGCCGGGCGCCGCGGGTCAGCGTCGGCTCGCGGTGCCACTTGCGCCAGACCAGGAACCCGGCGATCGCGGCGACCGGGACGTACGGCAGCACCCAGGCCAGTGCCCAGGTGGGCGGGGGTGCGACCGTGCCGGACAGCAGCGCGGCCACGGCCAGGGTGCCCACGCAGAGCAGCTGCGTGGCGGGCCGCATGATCTTTTCCAGCAGCACGGTGGGGCGCATCATGCGGTAGCCGCGGGTGGCCGCCAGCAGCGCCTCCGACAGCGCCGCCACCGGCAGGAACAGGGCCAGCGCGGCCAGCGGGGCGGCGTAGTCGGGCACGAAGCGCGCGGCGGTCAGCCACACCGCCGTGCCGAGCGCGACGCCGAGCACCGCGACCGGGATCAGGCCGCTGCGCAGGCACGGGCCGATCAGCTCGGGCCTGCCCTGCGCCCGCAGCCGGGCCGGCCAGTACACCATCGCGGTCGGCGTGCCGAGCCGCGCGATCCCGCCGACCAGCACGAACGCGGAGGTGGCGGCGAAGAACGAACCCGCCGCCGTCGGGCCCAGCCCGCGCGCCACCAGCCAGGTCACGCCGACCCCGGCGAGCGCGGCGAGCCCCGCCCCGGCCAGGTTCGCGATGCCGCCCCGGGCGAACCCGGAGATCCCCGCGGCCGGGTCGGCCGGTGCGGCCCCCGGCTGCGGGGGGACCACCGGCGCGGCGGTGGCCTGCGGGCCGGCCGGCGGGGCGAGCGGGCCGGTCACGCGCGCCAGCTCGGCGTACGGCCCAGCCAGCCGGCCAGTTCGGCGTCGTGCGGGGCGTAGTGCGCGGTCAGCTCGGCGCGCAGCCGGGCCGGCATCGGCGCGCTGCGGGGCCGGGCGTTGTGCTGCTCGAACTCGGGGTAGCTCAGGTGCGGCAGGCCGAGGAACGCCAGCACCGTGTCGTACACCGGCTTCGGGTCGGCGAAGAAGCGCTCGCTCTCCACCACCAGGATCCGGTCGCGGCCCACCTGCGCGGCGAGGCGGCGCAGGTAGACGGCGTACTCGCCGCGCGAGCGGTAGCCGTGGTGCTGGTGCGAGAACGAGTACGCGTGCTGGTCGGCCAGCAGCCGCTCGCGCTGCCCGCGCAGCCGGGCCGGCTCCAGGTCCAGCGCCTGGGCGAAGTCGGTGACCGTCTCGAAGCCGCGGGCCACCTCGTGCGCGTGCTGCGAGTACGCCCGCTCCACCGGGTCGCGCACCAGCACGATCAGCTTGACCTCGGGCAGGTCGCGGGCGATCCGTGCCCCGGCGTGCGGGTGGTAGAGGTAGTACGGGCTGGACTCGAACGTCTGCGGCGGCACGCCCAGCTCGCGCTCGACGCGGGCGGCGGTGCGCCGCAGCGGGAAGTGCCCCTGATACCAGGCCCGGCCGCGGTGGTAGCTGGTGTCGAAGTAGTGCACGCCCTTGTGCAGCACCGCCTTGAGGATCGCGGGGTGCGCGGCGAGCGCCCGGTAGAGGGAGGTCGTGCCGCAGCGCTGCCCGCCGCAGATCAGGAACGACGGCAGCATGCGCGCACCCGCGGTCATCCAGCCGACCGAGCGGGACCCGATGTGCACGACCTTCTTGACCGACTCCGGCACGTTCGACGTCTTCACTTGCTCTCCATGCGTGAGGCGTGGGCCGGGGGACCCGGCTACAGCGACCGGACCTTGCGGATCAGCACGGGCAGCAGCCAGGTGCCGGTCACCCCGAGGCGCGCACCCGCCTCGGCCTGCCGGTCACTGAGATAGCGCGTGGCGAGGTCCACCAGGTAGAGCAGCGCGACGATCTCGGCGCTGCCCGGCGCGACCTCGAACGGTTCCAGCAGCGCCGCGGCCTGGCGTACGGTCGACTCGACCGCGGTCTGCGCGTCCACCCCGGCCTGGATCTGCCGCTGCAGGTCGTAGTGGACGGCGTCGAAGCCGAGCGGCACGCCCGGGGTGAACCGTTCCCAGTCCCAGACGAGCAGCGCGCCGGCGACGTTGGCCATGTTCCAGGGCGCCCAGTCGCCGTGCCACGTGCCGTAGCGCAGGTTCAGCTCGGCGGCGTGCTCGACCAGCGCCCGCGCCGCCTCGAACAGCTGCGCGACCTCGGTCGCGGCCCGGCCGGACCCCTCCGGGGTGTCGGCGACCAGCTGGCACAGCCGGTTGCGCAGGTCGGCCCAGTACGGGCTGGTGGCCAGCCAGCCCTGGCTCAGCCCGCACGCCCCGGCGACCTCGGCCATGGCGCGGTGCAGGCGGGCCGGCGACAGCGGCATGCGCGGCTGCCAGACCGGCAGCGCGGACTGCACCAGCACCTGCAGGCCGCGCCACTGCCCGGCGTGCAGGATGCTCGGCACGACGATCTCGGACATCCGCACGTGCGACAGCGCGGACAGGGCGGCGGCCTCCGCGCGGACCAGCCGCCGGGTGAGCGGGCCGACGCCGAACTTGGCGAAGCCGATGGTGTGCCCGCGCGGGTCGAGCAGCTGGAGCACCGGCTTGCGGTTGGCGCGGGCCGGGCCGATGTGGATGCTGACGTGCAGCGGCGTGCCCAGCGCCTCGGACAGGTACCGGTCGACCGTCTCGCCGCCGCTGTCGGTGCTGGTCAGCCGGACACGGTCGCGCACCAGCGTGGTCCACGCGCCGGAGCTCAGCGCCATCGCGACGGCGTCGCGCTTGAGCCGGCCGATGCGGCCCTGCGGCTCGGAGAAGCGGCGGACCGCGGCCGCGGCGACCCGGCGCGACGCCGTGGGGACCAGCAGCTTGCAGCGCCGGGCGTCGGGGATGGCGAGGTACTCCACGACGCTGCGGGCCTTGCGGCCCTGGCCCGGTGCGGCCGTCGAGCAGCCCGGGTAGAGCAGCTCCAGCACCTCGCGCAGGTACTGCCCGCGCAGCTGCGCGTCGCCGGTGGCGACCTGCGTCGCGGGCGTGTCCACCGCGGTCATGCGGCCACCTCGCCGCAGTACGCGGTCGACCGGCGGCTGAGCCCGGTGTTGGGTTCGCTCATGCCCTCGCGCACGTCAGCTCCTCCGCTGGTGTCCGTTATGTCCCAGGGGCTCAACGGAGCGGGACGGGTTCTGGAAGCGGGAGTTGCGCCACAGCAGCACATATCCCAGGAACGTGAAGGCCAGCGGCGTGACGAGCGAGTTGTACCAGAGCGCCGCGAGGAACGAGCCCACGATCGCGGCCGACGCCGCCAGCCCGATCGCCGACCGGTCGCGGCGGAACCGCCACAGCCCGTACCCGAAGAAGCCGAAGTAGGCGAGCGTGCCCGCCAGGCCGTGCGCGAACAGCAGCTGCCACAGCTGGCCGTTGCCGCCGACGGTGAAGTTGCCGCAGCGCTCGCACGACGCCGACTCGCCGACCGCGATCGACTGCCGGCCGCCCTGGGTGCTGCGGGTGGAGCCGAAGCCGAGCACCGGGGACTCGCGGAAGCCCTCCAGCGCCCGCTCGGTGAGGAACATGCGCACCCCGTTGGACTTGCCGTTGTCCAGGCGCCGCTCGATCACCCCGCCCAGCGGCGTGGTCACCAGCGCCACGGCCAGCCCCGCCAGCACCACGCCCAGCGCCACCAGGCCGCGCAGCCGCCCGGCCAGCGCCTGGCGTACGGCCAGGTAGACCGCCGCCGCGCCCAGCCCGATCCACAGGCCCCGGTTCAGCGAGTGCACCACCGGCACCACGGACAGGCCGAGCACCGCCACCGCCAGCACCCGGTCCCGCAGCCGGGTCGGGTAGCCGAACACGGCGACCGCGAACCACACCACCAGCAGGCAGAAGTTGTTGCCCCAGGTGTTGGTGTAGCCCCACGGCGCGGCCGGGCGCGGCGCCGGATCGCCGACCAGCTCCATGATCTGCGCGGCGTACGGGTGGACCAGCGACTTCACGAAGCCCTTGCTGCGTACGCCGTCGGGCAGCAGCAGCTCCACCGGCGAGGTGAACTCGAAGTGCCCCGCGAACGTGCCCAGCAGCCCGCCCGCCACGGTCACCACGAACAGCCAGCCGAGCAGGTTCACCAGCCGCCGCTGCGACAGCACGGCCGGGGACAGGTTGCCCGCGTACACCAGCAGCACCGTCAGCGCCGCGTACTGGGCGAGCTTGTACGCGGGCGCGGTGATGCGTTCGGCGAACGTGGCCGCGACGGTGCCCGCCGGATCGACGTCGAGCACGGCGAACCCGGCCACCGCCACCCCGCAGAAGGCCAGCCACAGCCAGAACGCCGGGGGCAGCCGGACCGGCGTGCCCTGCCGGTGGCGGCGGCGCAGCTGCCACAGCATGGGCACCGCCATGATCGGGAAGATGAGCACGCCGAGCCCGAGCGCCCACCACAGCGGATAGAGCGCGAGCAGCATGGTCAGCGGCCAGGCCGGGCCGAGCAGCAGCCGGTCCCGGCCGGCGGCGACGGGACCGCTCGGCCCCGGACGGCTCTGCCCCGGACCGTTCGACCCCGGACCGCTCGGCGGCACGGTGGCGCGGTCCGGCGCGACCGGCGCGTCGGCGCGCCCGGCCGGCCCGGGGACCACCGCCCGTCCCGCCGCGGTGGCGGCCGTGGTCACTGGCGGTGCGCCTCGTCCAGCTCGGTCAGGGCCGAGGCGTCCAGCGGGGCGAGCATGATCGTCTGCTCGTCGGCGTGCGGCTTGTGGCCGTTGGTGGTGCCGTCGACGGCTGCCTCCTCGCCCTGCCGGGCGGCGGTCTGCTCCGGCTCGGGCGTCGCGTCGCCCGTGGCGGCGGTGCGGCGCGGCCGGTGCGGCAGCCTGGGCATCAGCACCGCGCCGAGCAGCGGGGTGCCGACCCGGCGCAGCTGCTCGGCGGCGTCGGCGACCTCGGGCCGGCGGGTGCGGCGGGTCTCCACCGCGAGGATCGCGGCGTCGGCGAGGCTGGCCAGGCTCTGCGCGTCGGCGCTGGCGGCGGTGGACGGCGCCTCCACCACCAGGTAGTCGGCGTGGGCGCGCAGGGTGGCGACGATGTCGCGCAGGGCGTGCGACTGCAGCAGCCCGGCCGCGGTGGCGGTGCCGCCGGTCGTGATGACGTGCAGCGACGGCGTACGGGCCGCGCGCTGCGTCGCCTCGGCCAGGCTCACCCGGCCGGCCAGCACGTCGGACAGGCCCGGGGTGGGCGCGACGCCGAGCAGCTTCGCCAGCGGCGCCGCCTCGGTCATCGAGTCCGGCAGCTGCGCGCCGATGATGACGACCTCGGCCCCGGTGCGCGACAGCGCGGCGGCGAGGTTGGCGGCGACCAGGGTCGCGGCCGGGCCGCGGCTCGCGCCGGTGACCACGACGACCTGCTCGCCGGGCCGGAACGCGGCGACCACCTCGTTGCGCAGCCGGTTGAAGGCGCGCCCGCCGGGGCTGAACGGGGTGAACACCTCGGTGCCGGCCGGGCCCTTGCCGGGCACCACGCCGAGCACGTCGACGCCATCGCGCACCAGGTCGCGGCTGCCGCGTACGCGCCGGTCCAGGCGCTCGCGCAGGGCGGCCACGCCGAGGCCGGCCAGCAGCCCGAGCAGCGCCCCGGCCGCGTAGTTGACCGCGGCGGTCGGCTTCACGGGCCGGCTCGGCACGCGCGCGTCGCGGATGATCGCACCGGCGCTGACCGTCTCGGTGGCGAGCTGGTTCACCTTGTTGTTGAGCTGGTTGATCTGGGTGACCGTGGTGTCGCGCTGGCTGTCCAGGGTGGCGTAGTTCGAGCTCTTCGGGTTGGCGTCGGAGAGCTTGCCGTTGATCTTCGTCAGATCCTCGGTGAGGTCCTTGATCTTGTCGCGCAGCGCCGCCGCCTGGCGGTTCAGCTCGGCCTTGGCGTTGCCCTCGCGGTTGGTCAGGTAGGACCGCGCGAACGCGTGCGCGCCCGCCTGCGCCTCCTCGGCCGTCGTGGCGGCGTACTTGATCTGGAGGACGGCGGTGTTGGGCGGCACCTCCACCGACACCGCGCCGGTCAGCGTGTCCACGTCGGTGCGCTCCAGCAGCTTGGCCGCGCCCTCGACCACCGCGGTCGAGCGCATGAGCTGCGCCTCGGTGTCCAGGTTGATCTCGTCCCGGGTACGCCCGCCGGCCACGTTCGCGTCCAGCCCGGCCGGGCGCACCAGCACCGAGGCCGTCGAGACGTACTCGCGCGGCAGCGACTCGTTGTAGGCGGCGCCGGCGGCCGTGCCCGCCAGCGTCAGCAGCAGGGCGATCCACCAGTGCCGGGCGATCAAGCCCAGGTAGTCCGAGATGTCGTACGTCGAGGGGGGTGGCCCGGCGTAGTTCGCGTCCACTGCGTGTGGCCCTTCTCCGGCGTTATGCGTCCGGTGAGGTCAACGCCGCGACGGTAACGACGTAACTAGGCATATCGGCCTATACAACGCGATCTGCCATTACCGCAGGTAATCGGTAGTGTCAAGGTCAAATAACTAGGAAGCACGATGTACGTCTGAAACTCCGCAAACAAGACACAACGGTTATGATGCCCCTGAGGGTACGCAGAATAGGACAGAAATCTGAGTGCCCGCTCTTCGGGGGAAGGGGCGATCCATGGGCAGGAGCCGCATCGGCATCGCGGTCACCGTAACCATGTCCACGCTGGCTTCGGCGGTGCTGTTGGGGTTGCTCGCCGGACGCCTGACGCCGCCGCCGGCGCGCGTGCCGGTGTCGGAGGACGCGTACACGCTCAGCACCAGCCCCGGCGTCACCGCGGGCACCCAGGTGTACCTCACCGCGGGCGGCCAGGACGGGGGCGCCGCGGTCAGCTACCTCAAGTTCGACGTCACCATGCCGACCGGCCGCCAGCCGCACAAGGTGTGGCTGTGGCTCGGCCGCCACAGCGGCACGCTGCCGCGACTGGTCGAGCTGAGCCGGGTGCCGGACACCCGCTGGCGCGAGGGCACCATCACCGCGGGCACCGCGCCGCGGCTGGGCGACGTGGTCGCCGGGGCCGCGCCCGGACGCTTCGACCGGGCGGTCGCCTTCGACGTCACCCGGGTCATCCGGCGGTCCGGGCGGTACGCCTTCGCCGTCACCGCGCCGTTCAGCACCGAGTCGGCCCGGTTCGTGGCCGGCGAGGCGAACGGCAGCACCACCGGCCCGCCCACCATCACCTTCGAGTGGAACGCGCCGCCCAGCCCGGTCCTGCCCCCGCCGGTCGACCAGCCCACGGCCTCGCCGTCGCCGGCCGGCCCCGCCGTGCCCGGCGCGACCCCGCAGCCCACGGTGACGCCGTGGCCCGGCTCGGAGTACCGGCCGAGCGAGCAGCCGTGGCCCGCCACGTCGGCGTCGGCGGGTCCGGTGCGGCCGAGCCCCTACCCGGCCGGCGGGCACCACCGTCCGCCCAGCGCGTCCGCGTCCGCGTCGGCCGGAGCACAGCCGGGCGCCGACCCGGTGGTCCCGACCTCACCGGGCCGGCCCAGCCCGTACCCGGCCGGGCCCGCGCCGGACGGCAGCGCACCTCCGGGGCGGCCCAGCCCGAGCCCTTCGCCGTCCCCGGAGCCCGACCCGCTGCCCGGCGACCCGAGCCCGCTCCCGGGCGAGCCCGGCGCGGAGCCGAGCCCGCTGCCGGGCGAGCCTCCGGTCGTCGACCCGAGCCCCTTCCCCGGCGACCCCGGTCCGCAGCCGACCGAGCCCGGCCCTCAGCCGAGCGACCCTGGCCCCGGCACCGACCCTGGTCCGCAGCCGAGCGAGCCCGGCCCCGGCCCCGGCACCGAGCCCGGTCCGCAGCCTGGCGAGAGCCCGCAGCCTGGCGAGAGCCCGCAGCCCGGTGAGAGCCCGCAGCCGGGTGAGAGCCCGCAGCCGGGGGAGCCCGGCCCGGGTGTGCCCGGCGACCCGTCCGCGCCGCCGAGCACCGGCCCCAGTGCCCCGCCCGGCGCGGAGCCCAGCGGCTCGCCCACGGCCGACCCGAGCGCGTCGCCCGGTGCGACACCCAGCGGCCCGCCGGTCGACCCGTCCCCGCCGGTGGACCCGTCCCCGTCGGTGGACCCGAACCTTCCCGTGGACTGCGTCATCGGGCAGTCGCTGGTGCCCACCTGCGGGGCGCTGTGGGGCGTCGCGCCGGGCGCGCACACCTCGCAGAACCGCATCGAGGCGCTGCACGAGTTCGAGCGGCGCACCAACCGCCAGCAGGTCGTCTACCACGCGTACCACCGCGGCACCTCGCTCTTCCCGACCGCCGAGGAGCTGGCCATCACGCGGGACCCGGGCCACCGCCGGGTGCTCTTCCTCAACTGGAAGCCGCAGGGCGCGAGCTGGGCGGAGATCGCCGCCGGGGATCGCCGCACCGACGCCTACCTGGACCGGCTCGCCGCGCACATCCGGGCGTCGCTGACCGACGAGTTCTTCTTCACGATGCACCACGAGCCGGAGAACGACGTCATCGCGCGGCCGGGCTCCGGGATGACGGCCAGGGACTACGCCGCCGCGTTCCGGTACGTCGTGACCGGGCTGCGCGCCCGCGGGGTGGACAACCTGGTCTCGGTGATGTGCTACATGGCGTTCGTGCCGTGGAACGTGAAGTCCTGGTTCGAGGAGCTCTACCCCGGTGACGACGTGGTGGACTGGGTCGCCTGGGACACCTACGCCTACAGCGACCCGGGCTACGGCTACGGCGACTTCGCGGAGATGATGAACCGCACGTCGGGCAGCCGCAAGGACTGGCCGGGCTTCTACAACTGGGCCGCGCAGTCGTTCCCGGACAAGCCGCTGATGCTCGGTGAGTGGGGCGTGTGGCACTCCCGCAGCAACCCGCAGCACCAGGCCCGGTTCTTCGACTCGGCCCGGCTGCAGCTGGAGCTGTTCCCGCGGCTGAAGGCGCTGGTCTACTTCGAGTCGCCGAGCGCCGAGGAGGGCCGCAGCTCGATGATCGACATGACGCGGGAGGGCCTGAGCTCGTTCCAGGAGTTCAGCAAGCACCCGGCCTTCGACATCCTGACCGGCCAGTCCGGCGGCTACGGCACCACCGCCCGCGCACGCTCCTGAACACGGCTCCGGCCCGGCTGCGAGGCAGCCGGGCCGGAGCTTCGACCACGTGAAACTCAGCTGCGGGGGTTGATCCAGCCCTCTTCGCCCAGGTACATCAGGACGGCGTCGACGGCGTCGTCGATGGACCCTGCCGAGGTGTCGAGCACCAGCTCGGCGTCGGTCGGCTCCTCGTACGGGTCGTCGATGCCGGTCATCCCGGTGATCTGCCCGGCGCGGGCGCGGGCGTAGAGGCCCTTGCGGTCGCGCTGCTCGCACACCTCCAGCGGCGTCGCCACGTGCACCAGCACGAAGTCGGCGCCCGCCGCCGTGGCCATCGCCCGTGCCGTGGCCCGCGCGCTGGCGTACGGCGCGATGGGGCAGCAGATGGCCATGCCGCCGTGGCGGGCCGTCTCCGCGGCGACCCAGCCGATGCGGCGGATGTTGAGATCGCGGTCGGCCTTGCTGAAGCCCAGCCCGGCGGACAGCTCGCGGCGCACCACGTCGCCGTCGAGCACGGTCAGGCTGCGCTCGCCCGTCTCCAGCAGCGCGTCGGCCACGCCCCGGGACACCGTCGACTTGCCCGACCCGCTCAGGCCGGTGAAGAACAGCACCACGCCGCGCTGGCGGCGGGGCGGGCGGGCCTTGGCCAGCTCGCGCGCCACGGCCGGCGGGGTGTGCCACTCGGGCAGCGGCAGGCCGTCGTCGAGCAGCCCGGCGATCTCCTCGTCGGTGAGCGCGATCCGCTCGAAGCGCTCGGGCACCTCGTCGCGGTCACGCCACTGCCCGTCGCGGCTGTCGTAGACCAGCTCGCGCGGGATCAGCACGCGCGGGCCCGCGCCGGTGAGCGTGGTGGGCGTGCCCAGCAGGTGCGTCACGCCGTACGCCGCGGCCACCCGGGCCCGGACCAGCGCGTCGGTCACCTCGTTGCCCCGGTCGGTCAGCGGCACGGCGACGATCACGGGCTCGTTCATCCGGTCGCGCGCGGCCAGCACGCAGCGCACCAGCGCCTCGGACGGCAGGCCGTCCGGCCCCGGCACGCCCACCGGCACCAGCACCACGAGCTGCGCGGCGAGCTGGCGGGCGGCGTGGTTGAGCTGGGCCAGCTGCGGCCGGTGCAGCGGCCGGTCGGCGAAGAAGCCGAGCACCCGCTGCGCGGTGAGCTGGCCGCGGACCACGTCGGTGGGCATGCGCAGCCGCGCGAACGGGGCGCGCCCGCCGTCGCCGTAGCGGTGGACGGGGCCGGCGACGCCGGTCCAGCCCTCCCGGGTGGGCCACACCTCGGAGACGTCGAGCCGCGCGATCGGCGCGCCCTCGGCATCGGTCAGCACCAGCGGGGGCGCCTCGCCCACGTCGATGCCGTCCAGCATCCCCGCGGGCACCTCGAGCTTCACCGGCAGCGGCCAGGCCCGGCCGTCGACGAGCCGCGCGGTGGTGGCCACCGAGCGCAGATCCTCCCGGCCGAGGAAGCCGCCGAGCGGCTCGTACGCCCCGGCCAGCAGCAATTCGAGGTCGGACAGCTCGGTCGGGTTCGGGGTCCACGTGGGGGCCCCACGCAGCGCCTCGTCGCCGATCACCCGTTCGCTCCGCTCGCTCACGTCCGCTCCTGCCTCCCCGACGCCGGCACCACATGGCGACGCTCTGCTCTCGCTCATGACCGACAGGTGACAAGTGTGGCAGCAGCGCGCACCGCGGTCGAGTGCATCCACCCCGTCGATGAGATCGTGCCGCGATTTCGGGCAGGTCGCGCTCCCCGGTGGAGCCGTTGAGCGCGACCCGCGTGTCCGAAGGGCTGAGGCTCAGCCCGTGTTGCGCATCCCCGCGGCGATGCCGTTCACGGTGGTGAGCAGCGCCCGCTCCAGGGTCGGATCGGTGGTGGGGGCGCGCCGGCCGCCGGGGGCGGTGGACATCGCCCGGCCGGGCAGGCCCGCGTCGCGGTACTGCCGCAGCATGGCCACCTGCAGGTGGTGCAGCGGCTCCAGGTAGCTGTCCCGCACGCCGAGGGTGCGCCGCAGCACCGGCTGCGACTCCAGCAGCTCCGCCTCCCCGGTGATGGCGAGGACCTCGGCGACGCTGCGGGCGTACTCCTGCTCGATGGTGCCGAAGATGGGCCGCAGCGGGTCCGGGACCAGCGACTGCACGTAGCCGCGGGCGATGTTGAGGTCGGTCTTGGCCAGCATCATCTCCACGTTGGACAGGAACGTCCCGAAGAAGTGCCAGCGCTCGAACATCTCGCGCAGGTGGTCGCCGAGACCCGCCTCGCGGGCGGCGGCCAGGCCGGTGCCGACGCCGAACCAGCCCGGCACGATCTGGCGGGACTGGGTCCAGCCGAACACCCACGGGATGGCGCGCAGGCCGCCCAGGCCCGCGCCGGAGTCGGGCCGCTTGGCCGGGCGGGAGCCGATGTTCAGCGCGCCCAGCAGCTCGGTCGGCGTCGCCGCCCAGAAGTACTCCGGCAGCTGCGGGTTCTCCACCAGCTCGCGGTACTTCACGAAGGCGGCGTCGGAGACGATGGTCATGGTGCGGTCCCAGCCCGCGAGCGCCTCCTCCGGCTGGCGCGGGGTGGTGTGCAGCAGCGTCGCCTGCAGCACCGCGGCCACGGTCAGCTCCAGGTTCTCCCGGGCCAGCGCGGGCAGCGTGTACTTGTCGGAGATGACCTCGCCCTGCTCGGTGACCTTGATCGCGCCGTCGAGCGTGCCGTACGGCTGGGCCAGGATCGCCTCGTGGGTGGGGCCGCCGCCGCGGCCGACCGTGCCGCCCCGGCCGTGGAACAGCCGCAGCCGCACGCCGTGCTTGGCGGCGATGTCGCGCAGCGCGCGCTGCGCCTTGTGGATGGCCCACTGGCTGGTGGTGATGCCGGCCTCCTTGTTGGAGTCGGAGTAGCCCAGCATCACCTCCTGCACGTCGCCGCGTGCCCGCACCAGCGCCCGGTACGGCGCGAGGCTGAGCAGCTCGTCGAGGATCTGGCCGCCGGCCTGCAGCTCGGCGACGGTCTCCAGCAGCGGCACGAAGCCGATCGAGGCACGCGGGGCGTGCGGGTCGACCAGCCCGGCCTCCCGCGCCAGCACCGCCGCGGCCAGCACGTCGTCCACCCCGCGGGTCATCGAGACGATGTACGACTCGACGACCTCCTCGCCGAAGCGCTCCTGCGCGGCGCGGATGGTGCCGAACACGTCGAACGTCTTGCGGGCGGCGTCGGTCAGCGGGCTGTCCACGCTGGACAGCGGGCGGCGCCCGGTCAGCTCCTTGGCCAGCAGCGCGATCCGCTCCTGGCGGCTCAGCGAGGCGTAGTTGGTCACCTCGCCGACCTGGGTGTAGAGCTGCGCCAGCACCGCGTGGTGCGCGTCGGCGTGCTCGCGCACGTCCATCGTCGCCAGGTGCAGCCCGAACGCGCTCACCGTCCGGATCACCGAGGCGAGCCGGCCCACGGCGGTGAGCTGCCCGGCGTTGCGGGCCAGCGACGCGCGCATCAGCTCCAGGTCGGCGATCAGGTCGCGGGTGCCCCGGTAGTCGCGACCGGGCGCGTGCTCGGTGCCGTGCGCCAGCCGGGCCCGGGTGTTGGCGAGCTTCGCGCGGATGCAGCGGGCCTTGAGCCGGTACGGCTCCTCGGCGTTGACGCGGCGGAAACGCTCGCTCACCTCGGGCAGCGCGTCGAGGTCCTTGGCGAGGCTGGCGGACAGGTCCAGCGACACCCCGCGCAGGCGGCGCGACACCGACACCTCGTTGATCACGTGCTCCAGCGCCGCCTCGACCGCCCGGATGCCGTGCTCGTGCTGCAGCAGCAGGACGTCGCGGGTGACGGTCGGCGTGACGTACGGGTTGCCGTCGCGGTCGCCGCCGATCCAGGTGCCGAAGGTGAGCGGGCGGGTGGTCGGCGCGGTGTCCACGCCCAGCCGCTTCAGCGTCTCGGCCAGGTCGTCGAGCACCTGCGGCGCCGCGTCGTCGTAGAGGTCCCGCAGGTAGTAGACGGCGTTGCGGGCCTCGTCGGTCGGATCCGGCCGGTCCAGCCGCAGCTCGTCGGTCTGCCACAGCAGGTCGAGCAGCTCGGACAGGCGGCGGTCGTTCTGCGCCGTCTCGCCGTACAGCGCCGACGCGGCGAACTCGCCGTCGAGCTGGTCGGCG
Source organism: Catellatospora sp. NPDC049609 (assembly GCF_040675365.1). Classification (NCBI taxonomy): domain Bacteria; kingdom Bacillati; phylum Actinomycetota; class Actinomycetes; order Micromonosporales; family Micromonosporaceae; genus Catellatospora; species Catellatospora sp. NPDC049609. The sequence goes on from NZ_JBFAOU010000092.1 coordinate 24,047, forward strand.
ACGCCGCGCAGCTTGGTCAGGATGGAGCGGCGCGCCGCCTCGGTCGGGTGCGCGGTGAACACCGGCCGGATCGCCAGCCGCCGGGCCGCCGCGGCGATCTCGCTGGCCGGCACGTTGCGCTCGGCGATCAGCTTGGCCGCCCCGTCCAGCCAGCCGCCGTGCTGGGCGCGGCGGCGGCGCAGCTCGCGCGCCCGGTGCACCTGCTCGGTGATGTTGGCCAGGTGGAAGTAGGTGGAGAAGGCCCGCGCCAGCAGCGTCGCGGTGGAGACGTCGAGGCCGCCGAGCTTCACCGCGGCGGTGTCGGCGTCGCTGCGGACCAGCGCGCGTACCTCCTCGACGAGGTCGAGCAGGCCGCGGCCCTCCTGGCGGGCCAGCGTCTGGCCGAGCAGGGTGCCGAGGCGGCGGATGTCGGCCCGCAGCGCCGCGTCGGCGCCGTCCGCGTCGGCCGAGGCGCCGTCGACGTCGGGGTGATAGGTAAGCTCACTCACCGCGCGTTCCTTCCGTGGGTACGAAGGACGGCGCTGTCCTGCGGTGGATGCTACTGCCCCGCCCCCCTATGCGCCCCTGTGACGCGGACCATCCCATATTTCGCGATCATTTCCACCCATGATCGTCCGACTTGCCAGGCAAGTGGGCGAATCTTGGCCGCGCTTTCGCCCATCTGCCTGGCAAATCGAACGATCATGGTGGGTCAGGCGTTGTCGCGGCTCCAGCCGCCGGCGGAGTCGACGATCTGGCCGGTGATCCACTCGGCGTCGGGGGAGCAGAGCCAGCCGACCAGCTTGGCCGTGTCGTCGGGGGTGCCCCAGCGCTTGGCGGGGAAGCGCTCGCGCACCCACTCGTGGGTGGCCGGGTCGGCCCAGCCGGTGTCGTTCGGGCCGGGGTTGATCGCGTTCACGGTGACGCCCCGCGCCGCCAGCAGCACCGAGAAGTCGCGGGTCAGGTACTCGATCGCCGCCTTGCTCGCGGCGTACGCCAGCTCGCCGGTCATCGGGCCGAGCCGCTGCCCGGAGGTGAACAGCACGATCCGGCCCGGCCGGGCGTCGTCGTGCGCGGCGGCGTACGCCTGGATCAGCAGCATGTTGGCGCGCACGTTGACCGTCAGGTGCCGGTCGATCTCGGCCGCGTCCAGCGCGCCCAGCGGGGTGTGGGTGGAGTAGGTGTGGCAGGAGACCAGGGTGTCCAGCCCGCCGAACCGCTCGACCGCCGCGGCGACCAGCGCCTCCGGCCCGCCCGGCGCGGTCAGGTCGGCCGGGTGCCAGTGCGCGCCCAGCTCGTCGGCCAGGGTGGCCGGGTCGCCGCCGGTCAGGCCCTGCTCGGCGTCGTACGACGGCAGGCCGGTGAGCATGACGCGGTAGCCGTCGGCGACCAGCCGCCGGGCCACCGCCGCCCCGATGTTCGTGCTGCGCCCCACGCCGGTGACCAGCGCGACGGGCCGATAAGCAAGATCGTCAGTCATCACGGACGGAACCTTAGAAGCGCACTCTCGGCACCGGCAAGCAGTTATGTAGATGGAATCTACGTAGATTCCGTCTACCAAACCTGGGCGGACGCCGTGGACGTCCACCTGGTCTGCGGCGGCCTGCCGGGCATGAGACGTGGTGGCGGCTGCGGCTGACCCCGCCCGGGGTTTCCCCGCTGCCCTCTGCGCAGCTCAGAGGGGTACGGCAGCGGATCGGCAGCGCTCGGCAGCACCCGGGCAGCGGCGGCGCAGCCGTCCGGCAGCGCCGTGCCGCAGGCTTCTCGCCGTACCCGCCCCGCCCCGGCCGCCACCTGCGGATCCGCCGGGCCGGCGGCTTCTCCGTACCCCTGGAAAGAGGAACATCTCATGCGACGTGCTCTCGCGGCCGTTCTGCTCGGTGGCGCCCTGCTCGTCACCGCCGCCTGCGGCTCCACCACGGACACCGGCGCCGCGCCCAGCCCCTCGGCGGCCGGGCCCGACTACTCCGCCAACACCAAGCAGGTCTGTGGCGCGCTGGAGGAGGTGCTCTCCGGCAAGACCCTGGAGGCCGAGACCACCAAGGCGGTCACCGACGCGGTCAAGGGCAAGACCACCGAGGCGCAGATCGACAAGGCCACGGTGGAGGCGATGAAGAAGGTCTTCACCAAGTGGGCCGACGGCATCGCCGCCGAGGCCGCCAAGGCCGAGGACCCGCAGGTCAAGCAGGACATCCAGGCCTTCGCCACGGCGCTGAAGGCCGAGGTCAAGAAGATGAGGACGATCGACGACGCCGACACCGTGATGGACGGCGCACAGATCGAAGCCGCCGGCGCCAAGATCGACAAGCACTGCGCCTGACCGCCCCGCGTCGGGGAGTTGCCCGAAGTTTCGGGGAAACTGCATGAATCGGGGACACCGAGGCTGCGGTTTCCCCGAAGGTGCGCGCCGCGTCACCGCGACGGCTGCCGCGATTTGTCGCGGCGGACGGTCGGGGGCGGGGAGTAGGCTCTGCGAGGAACCCCGTACCTGCCTGGTTGCGGGGCTTTCGCCGTGGTCGCCGCGGCCCGTGCCTACCGGGCGGGAAGGCGCTTACCGTGAACCTCACCGGACTCCTCGAAGCCGCTCTCACCGATCCCGCACTGGCCCGTGCCGTCGCGCTGGCCGGCACCGAGCCCCAGCTGGACCTGACCGCGCCCGCCTCGGCGCGGCCGTTCCTGGTCGCGGGCGCGGCCCGGCGGCGGCCGGTGCTGGTGGTGACCGCGACCAGCCGCGAGGCGGAGGACCTCGCCGAGGCGCTCGGCGAGTTCCTCGACCCGGCCACGGTGGCGGTGTACCCGGCCTGGGAGACGCTGCCGCACGAGCGGCTGTCGCCGCGCTCGGACACGGTCGGCCGCCGGCTGGCGGTGCTGCGCCAGCTCGCCCACCCGGAGGGCAGGCCGCTGCGGGTCGTCGTCGCGCCGGTGCGCAGCATGCTGCAGCCCCAGCTCAAGGGACTCGGTGACCTGGAGCCGATCGACCTGCGGCCGGGCACCTCGGCGCCGCTCGACGAGCTGACGCACACGCTGCACGATCTCGCGTACGCCCGGGTCGACCTGGTGACCAAGCGGGGCGAGTTCGCGGTGCGCGGCGGCATCCTCGACATCTTCCCGCCGACCGACGAGCACCCGTCCCGGGTCGAGTTCTGGGGCGACGAGGTCGAGGAGATCCGCACCTTCGCGGTGGCCGACCAGCGCACCATCGACAAGGCCGACCGGCTGTGGGCGCCGCCGTGCCGCGAGCTGCTGCTCACCCCGGACGTGCGGGAGCGGGCGGCGCAGCTGGCCGCCGAGCACCCGGCGCTGGAGGAGATGCTGACCAAGCTGGCCGAGGGCATCCCGGTCGAGGGCATGGAGTCGCTGTCGCCCGCGCTGCACCACGGCCGCGACTCGATGCAGCTGCTGCTGGACTGCGTACCGGATGACACGCTGGTGCTGCTGGCCGACCCGGAGCGGATCCGCACCCGCGCCCACGACCTGTTCCGCACCTCGGCGGAGTTCCTCGAGGCGAGCTGGGCCGCGGCCGCCGAGGTGCAGGGGGCCAAGGCGCCCATCGACCTGGGGCCGGCGACCTTCAAGACACTGGCGGAGGTGCGGCAGCACGCCGCCGCGCTGGACCTGCCCTGGTGGACGGTGTCCCCGTTCGGGCTGGTGGAGACCGAGCGGCCGGCCGACGAGCCGTGGCGTGACGTGCCGGCCGTCGAGGTCGCGCCGGACACCGGCACCGTGCTGACCTGGGCGGCGACCCAGCCGCCGGTGTACCACGGCGACACCGCGAAGGTGGTCGCCGACGTGAAGGGCTGGCTGGCCGAGGGCTGGCGGGTGGCGCTGGTCTTCGAGGGCCACGGCCCGGCGCAGCGCTCGGTCGAGGTGCTGCGCGACGCGGGGGTCGGCGCGACGCTGGCCGACGAGATCGGCGCGCTGCCCGAGCCGAACCGGGTCGTGGTGAGCTGCGGCCGGCTGCGGCAGGGCCTGGTCGACGAGGCGGCGAAGCTGGCCGTGATCACCGGGGCGGAGATCTCCGGCGGGCGCGGCGCGGGCACCCGCGAGCTGGGCCGGATGCCGTCGCGGCGGCGCAACACCATCGACCCGCTGGAGCTGCGGGCGGGCGACTTCGTGGTGCACGAGCAGCACGGCATCGGCAAGTACGTCGAGCTGGTGCAGCGCAAGGTCAACGGCGCGGACCGGGAGTACCTGGTCATCGAGTACGCCGCGAGCAAGCGCAACCAGCCCGGCGACCGACTGTTCGTGCCCACCGACGCCCTCGACCAGCTCTCCCGGTACGTCGGCGGTGAGCAGCCCACCCTGCACAAGATGGGCGGCGCGGACTGGCAGAAGGCCAAGGCGCGGGCCCGCAAGGCGGTGCGCGAGATCGCCGCGCAGCTCATCCAGCTCTACGCCGCGCGCCAGGCCGCGCCGGGCCACGCGTTCGGCCCGGACACGCCCTGGCAGCGCGAGCTGGAGGACGCCTTCCCGTATCAGGAGACGCCCGACCAGCTCTCGGCCATCGAGGAGGTCAAGGCCGACATGGAGAAGTCGGCCCCGATGGACCGGCTGATCTGCGGCGACGTCGGCTATGGCAAGACCGAGATCGCGGTGCGCGCGGCGTTCAAGGCGGTGCAGGACGGCAAGCAGGTGGCCGTGCTCGTGCCCACCACGCTGCTGGCGCAGCAGCACTACAACACGTTCTCCGACCGGATGGCGCAGTTCCCGGTGGTGCTGCGGCAGCTGTCGCGCTTCGCCACGCCGAAGGAGGCCGAGGAGACGCTGAACATGGCCGCCGAGGGCCGCGCCGACATCATCATCGGCACCCACCGGCTGATCCAGAAGAGCACCCGGTTCAACCGGCTCGGCCTGGTCATCGTCGACGAGGAGCAGCGCTTCGGCGTCGAGCACAAGGAGCGCCTCAAGGAGATGCGCACCAACGTGGACATGCTGACCATGTCCGCGACGCCGATCCCGCGCACGCTGGAGATGTCGATCACCGGCATCCGGGAGATGTCCCAGATCACCACCCCGCCGGAGGAGCGCCACCCGGTGCTGACCTACGTCGGGGCGTACGACGACAAGCAGGTGGCCGCCGCGATCCACCGCGAGCTGTTGCGCGACGGCCAGGTGTTCTACCTGCACAACCGGGTCGAGACCATCGACAAGGCGGTGCGGCGCATCCGCGAGCTGGTGCCCGAGGCGCGCGTGGTCGCCGCGCACGGCCAGATGGGCGAGGAGGCGCTGGAGAAGGTGATGGTCGGCTTCTGGGAGAAGGAGTTCGACGTCCTGGTCGCCACCACCATCATCGAGTCCGGCATCGACATCCCGAACGCGAACACGCTCATCCTGGAGCGCGCCGACCTGCTCGGCCTGGCGCAGCTGCACCAGATCCGGGGCCGGGTGGGCCGCGGGCGCGAGCGGGCGTACGCCTACTTCCTCTACCCGCCGGACAAACCGCTGACCGAGCACGCGCACGAGCGGCTGGCCACCATCGCCCAGCACACCGAGCTGGGCGCGGGCATGTACGTCGCGATGAAGGACCTGGAGATCCGGGGCGCGGGCAACCTGCTCGGCGGCGAGCAGTCCGGCCACATCGAGGGCGTCGGGTTCGACCTCTACGTACGCATGGTCGGCGAGGCGGTGCAGCAGTTCAAGGGCGGCGGCGCGGCGCAGGAGGAGGCGCTGGAGGTCAAGATCGACCTGCCGATCGACGCGCACCTGCCGCACGACTACATCGACTCCGAGCGGCTGCGCCTGGAGATCTACCGCAAGCTCGCCTCCGCCCGGGACGCGGCCGCGCTGCAGGAGGTGGTGGCCGAGCTGACCGACCGGTACGGCGAGCCGCCCGCGCCGGTGGCCAACCTCGTCGCGGTGGCCAAGCTGCGGATGACCGCGCGGGAGTACGGCCTGACCGAGATCTCGCTGCAGGGCAAGCACGTGCGGTTCAGCCCGCTGGAGCTGCCCGACTCCAAGCAGCTGCGGCTCAAGCGCTACCACCCCGACGCGGTCTACAAGACGGCGAACTCGCAGGTCAGCGTGCCCACGCCGATGACCCGCCGGGTCGGCGGCGAGCCGCTGCGCGACCAGGCGCTGCTCGACTGGTGCGCCCAGCTGCTCAAGGACGTGCTCGGCTCATGAGCGCGCGGACGACGCGGCCCAGCCCGGTCCGTGCCGCCGTCGGCTCGGGCGGGGTGCCGGCGTGATGAGGAGGTGGACCGTCGTGGACACGCCGATCGGGCCGCTGAGCTGCGCCGTCGACGACATCGGGCTGTGTGCGGTGCACTTCGGCGCGCTCGACGTGACGCTCGACGTCGACCCGCTGCTCGACGATGTGGCCGAGCAGATGCGCGCCTACTTCGCGGGCGAGCTCGTCGACTTCACGCTGCCCGTGTCGGTGCGCCGGGGCAGCGACTTCGAGCGGGCCGTCTGGGCCGAGCTGTCCCGCATCCCGTACGGCGAGACGCACACGTACGGCCAGGTCGCCCGCGCGGTGGGCGAGCCCGACGCGGCCCGTGCCGTCGGCGTGGCCTGCAACCGCAACCCGGTCGCGGTGGTGGTGCCCTGCCACCGGGTGGTCGGCGCGGGCGGCAAGCTGGTCGGCTTCGGCGGCGGCCTGCCCGCCAAACGCCACCTGCTCGAACTCGAAGCCCGCGTCCGCATGGAACACGACTGGCTCGCCTGACCCACGCCGCCCCGGCCCCGCCCGCCGCCCACCCCGGGGCAGCCGGGCCATGATCGCTCGACTTGCCAGGCACATGGGCGAATGCGCGGCCAAGATACGCCCATGTGCCAGGCAAGTCGGACGATCAACGGCGCGGACGCCGGTGCGCGGGGGCGTCGGACTTCCGGCGGTTCGCCGGGCCGGTGCGGTCGTGGTGCAGCGAGAAGGGGGGGGGGGCCGGGGGGGGGGGGGGGGGGGCGCCCCGGGGGGGGGCGGGGGGGGGGGGGGGGGGGCGGCCCCCCCCGCGGCGCCCGCGATCGCGCCGCCGGTCGG
>NZ_JBFAOU010000093.1:0-1148 GCF_040675365.1 Catellatospora sp. NPDC049609
GCTGGCGGCTGGCGGCTGGCGGCTGGCGGCTGGCGGCTGGCGGCTGGCGGCTGGCGGCTGGCGGCTGGCGGCTGGCGGCTGGCGGCTGGCGGCTGCATTCTCGAACTGTGGCTACGTCCCCTGCAAGTCGAGCGGAGGCCTGGACGATCGGGCAGGGGAATCATGCACAGCCCTCCGAGGGAATCGCCTGCCACGAGGAGCCGCCCGCGATCCCGCAGCGGGTCACGTCAGGCAGGCGGTGTCGTTCCGGGGTGCGTGTCACAGCTGCTGACTCCCGTCCGACTCCGCCAGACGGCTGGCGGCCACTCCGTGAGGGGAGCGTCCCCAGAGCCGCCCGTCCCTTCCGGCGATCGCCGCCGGGGATGTCGTCTGGCCCCCGCATCCCGGGCGGGTTCCAGACGCACACAGGCAGAAGAGCCCTCGCGGCACAGATGCAGCCCGTCCGAAGAAGTCAGGACAGCGGTGCGGACGCTGTGGCCGGTATCCGTCGGACGTACACAGAGGGCTGAGTGAGCCGGATGCCGTGCCCGGTCGACGGAGTCCTCACCGGGACGGCCACGGCTGGGAAGAGACCCTCACCGAGTAAATACGTTGGCGGAGGCAGGGCTTCGTCAGGTGGATCAGCCATGCCAAAGCCATCCTCCGGGTGCCGCCCACCGCGGGGAGGTGCTCTCCACCGCGGGCGTCCCGCTAAAAGGACTCTCACAGAGACTCGGACAGTCCTGCAGGGTTGGGGGATGTGATCGGCCGATCCGGGGGACTCCCGTGGGGCCCGATCCGGTTGGGGGGCCCACTCAATATCCACCGCGCCGCGGCCGTCTCACCCCGCTGCCCGCCGACGCTCCGTCAGGGCGGGAAAGCCGCCGTCGCCAGAGCACGGCTGGGTAGCTGGTCCAGCTCGGCGCTCGGCGCCGTCCGTGGGTGGCCGACTCTGCCAGCCTGGCACTGCTGGGCAGCCCCTGGTCGTCGCGCGCCGCCCTCCCAACGGCGGACGGCCCCGGTCCGCTCGGGTCCCGCAAGCCATGCCACAGGAGACCGCGGACAGGCCCAGTCCTCGCAAGCCACGCAACGGGGAGACAGCCCCGGCCAGGCAAGCCACACAACAGGGAGACAGCGGCCAGGCAACCAGCCACGCAGCGGCCGGCCAG
>NZ_JBFAOU010000093.1:1247-30941 GCF_040675365.1 Catellatospora sp. NPDC049609
GGCAAGGCCAGGCAAGGCCAGGCAAGGCCAGGCAAGGCCAGGCAAGGCCAGGCAAGGCCAGGCAAGGCCAGGCAAGGCCAGGCAAGGCCAGGCAAGGCCAGGCAAGCAGCGGCCAGGCCAGGCCAGGTAACAGGATCAGCGGACGGCCCCGGCCGAGCAGGCGCTACAACAGGGAGCCGTTGCGGCCGCGCTCCCGGTCGACGGCACATACGAAAGCGGGCCACCTCCTGGTGGCCCGCTCCATCAACCTAGTTATTCACTCTTCTCGACACCGATGATGCCGACTATGCGTTCCAGATCGTCCACCGTCGCGAACTCTATGGTTATCTTGCCCTTGCTGCGCCCGATGTCGACCTTCACCTTGGTGTCGAACCGGTCGGAGAGCCGATCGGCCAGGTCCACCAGCGCGGGGGCGTGGGGTTTCGCGCGCCGCTTCGCGGCCGGCTGCTTCGCCTCGCCTTCCGACACGGCCAGCGTCACCAGCTCCTCGGTGGCGCGCACCGACAGACCTTCCCGGACGATCCGGGCCGCCAGCTCCTCCTGCGCCTCAGACTTCTCCAGGCTGAGCAGCGCCCGGGCGTGCCCGGCGGAGAGCACACCGGCGGCGACCCGCTTCTGCACCTGCGGCGGCAGGTTGAGCAGGCGGATCGTGTTGGAGATCTGCGGCCGGCTGCGGCCGATCTTCTTGGCCAGCTCGTCGTGGGTGGCGCCGAACTCCTCCAGCAGCTGCTGGTAGGCGGCGGCCTCTTCGAGCGGGTTCAGCTGCGCGCGGTGGATGTTCTCCAGCAGCGCGTCGCGGAGCATGGCGTCGTCGCGGGTGTCCCGGACGATCGCCGGGATCATGTCCTTGCCGACGGCCTGTGCCGCGCGCCAGCGGCGCTCGCCCATGACGAGCTCGTACTTGTCGGCGCTCAGCTCGCGCACGACGATCGGCTGCAGGAAGCCGACCTCCTGGATGGAGATCTTGAGCTCGTCAAGCATCTCGTCGTCGAAGATCTGACGCGGCTGCTTCGGGTTCGGCACGATCGAGCCGACCGGGATCTCCGCGAAGCGCGCGCCGGGCACCGGCGCCAGGTCCTGCAGGGGCGCCGCGGCGGGCACCTCCACGACCGGCGGTGCGGGCGGGGCCACGGCGGGGGGAGCGGAGACCGGAGCGGCCACCGACGTCTGCGCGGGCACGGCCGACACGGGCTGCGGTGCGGCCGGCGCGCCGGTGGTCGGGATCAGGGCGCCCAGACCACGACCGAGTCCTCCCTTGCGGGCGGGGGGCGGCGTCATACCGGTGCCTCACCTTCCACTGCGCTGTACCCGTACCTCATGGTCATGCCCCCACTCCGATCTTCGCGCCGCGCTCGGCGATCTCCTGAGCGGCCTCGAAGTAGCTGGTCGCGCCGCGCGAACCGGGATCATAAGTCATGACCGACTGGCCGTAGCTCGGTGCCTCGGAGACGCGCACGTTGCGGGGGATGACCGACGTCAGCACCTTCTCGCCGAAGTGGTTGCGCACGTCCTGCTCCACCGCGTCGGCGAGCCGGGTACGGCGGTCGTACATCGTCAGCAGGATGGTGGAGACATCGAGGTTCGGGTTGAGGTGGGCCTTCACCAGGTTGATGTTGTTCAGGAGCTGGTTGAGGCCCTCCAGCGCGTAGTACTCGCACTGGATCGGGATCAGCACCTCCTGGGCGGCGCACAGCGCGTTGACCGTGAGCAGGCCCAGCGACGGCGGGCAGTCGATGAAGACGTAGTCGAACTCCATGGGGAAGCCCTGGATTGCGCGGCCCAGCCGGGACTCGCGGGCGACCACGGAGACGAGCTCGATCTCGGCACCGGCCAGGTCGATGGTGGCCGGTACGCAGTACAGGTTCGGGATGCCCTCGACGGCCTGGGCGACCTCCTCCATCGGCACCTGGTCGATGAGACAGTCGTAGACGTCGGGCACGCCCGCGTGGTGGGGCACGTTCAGACCGGTCGAGGCGTTGCCCTGGGGGTCGAGGTCGACGACCAGCACCCGGTTGCCGTGCAGCGCCAGGGCGACGGCGAGGTTGACCGTGGTGGTGGTCTTGCCCACGCCACCCTTCTGGTTGGCGACGCACATGACGCGCTGCCGGGTCGGGCGAGGCATCGTCACCTCGCCGCTCGGGTTGAGGATCTGAACGGCGCGCATCGCTTCCATTGCCAACGGTGGGTCCTCCGAAGTACCGGACGCTGTCGTGTTCGCGTCAGAAGCACCGTACGCGGTCGCACTCTGATCCTCACCCGCGACATGCGTAGAAGTGGGCTGAGGGCGGGGCGACGGCGGACGGTTGGCCGGGGGAGCGGAGACCGGGACGTACCCGGTGGCGCCGTGCGGGGCCGAGGAGAACTCCGCAGGCGGCACACTGCTCCCCGGCGGCGGCACCGAGGCCGTCGCGCGGAAACCGGTCGCATCGGGGCTCACCGGGCCGCCCGAGACCGGCTGGGAGCCTGACGCGCTCGACATGTACGTGTTCGAGACGGTCGGCCTCATGCCGGAACCAGGGTCGGCGGCGCCTCGCTGCGCCGGGGTTGATGTTTCACGTGAAACAACGCCGTAAGAGCCCCGGGGGAGGCTCATGCCGTATTCCTGCACCGTGTCATCCCTGCCCGCATCGGATCGGATGGCTGCGCCGGCCGGTCCGGCGCGCACTGGCGTCTCTGCCGGCGGCACTGCGGCCGCACCCGCGACAGTCGGGTCCACATTATCGACGCGCGGCCAGCCTACGGCGGTCGGGCTGTGGAAGCTACCACCGTCCTCCACTCGGGCACGCGAGTGACGGCCATCTGGCTGGACAAAAACGAGGAATCCCGGCACCAGTGACATGCGGCACCCGTACCGACTCTCCGAGCAGGATGGATCGGGCCAACCTGCCGCAACAGGTGCGATCGGGGCGGAGGTCATGACGCGCCGCGCCGGCGGCGCGCCGGTGGCCAGCACCTGGCCGGACAGCGGCGAGCGCACCACCCCGCCGGCACCGGGGAAGCCGCCGGCGTAGGTGCGCGGGCGTGGCACGTCGGCGGGGGCGGACGTGCCTGCCTCTTCTTCCTGTAGGACACCCATGGTCGTGCGCCCTCTCCGTGAACGGAGGGCGCACGACTCAGCGCCTGCGTCCTCCGCGCCCTGCCCGCCGGGACGGCTTGGCAGTCTTCGGCACGACGTCGCGCTCGCGGACGATCTCCACCACGGTCGTCGGCGGGTCGATCACGCCGACGCCGCACTGATGGATGACCGCCGCCCCGCCGCCGAGCCGGGCCACCGCGGCCTGGTGCTCGGCGATCTCGTCGGCGGCCGACACTCCCTTGAGCGCCAGCAACCGGCCTCCCAGCGAGGCGAGCGGCAGGCACCAGCCCGCCAGCCGATCGAGCGGGGCCACCGCGCGAGCGGTGACGACGTCCGCGCTGAGCAGTCCGACCTGCTCCTCCGCGCGGCCGCGTACCACGGTGACCTGATCGGCCAGGCCGAGGGCCGCCACCGCCTCCTCCAGGAAGGATGTCCGTCGTGCCAGTGGTTCAACCAGAATGACCGAAATATCCGGTCTCGCCACTGCCAGCACGATACCGGGCAGACCCGCCCCGGAACCCACGTCGACGGCCGTGGCGGACGGGGAAATCAGCTCGGCCACGGCGGCGCAGTTCAGCAGGTGCCGGTCCCACAGCCGGGGCGCCTCGCGCGGGCCGATCAGGCCGCGCAGCACCCCGTCGGTGGCGAGCAGCTCGACATAACGCGCGGCGACGGGCAGCCGGTCGCCGAACAGCGCCTCCGCCGCCGGGCGCAGCTCGGGGGAGAGAACGGAGCCGGCCACCCCATCGGGAGTGACCGGCTCCGTGATGTCGTCGGGAGTCACGCCGGACGTACCACGATCCGGCGGTTCGGCTCGACGCCCTCGGACTCGCTCTGCACGCCCGCCGCGGCGTTGACCACGTCGTGCACGCACTTGCGCTCGAAGGCCGACATCGGCTCCAGCTTTACCGCCTCGCCGTACTGCTTGACCTTCTCGACGGCGTTCTTGGCCAGCGCACCCAGCTCCTTGCGGCGCTGGTCGCGGTAGCCGCCGACGTCGAGCAGCAGCCGGCTCGGCTCGCCGGTCTGCTTGAAGATGGCCAGGCGGGTCAGCTCCTGCAGCGCCTCCAGCGTCGCCCCCCGGGGGCCGACGAGGGACTGCAGGCGGTTGCCCACCACCTCGACCACCGGACGGCCGCCGGAGACCAGCTCGTCGATGTCGCCATCGGCGTCCAGGATGTCCAGCAGGCCCTCGATGTAGTCCGCGGCGATCTCGCTCTGGCGGAACAGGTCGGCATCGCTGGCGGCCTTGCGCTTGGGGGCGGCGGCCTCGTCGGCGCCGTCCTCGGTCTCCTCCGCCGCGCCGTCCTCGGCGTCGCCGAGGTCCTCGACTGCCACGTCGTCCAGCTCAGTCTGGTCGGTCACGTTCTTCTCCGGTGTTCGATCCGATCAAAACCCCGTGATCGGCCCCGCGCCTCGCGGCGCGGGGATCACGAGCAGGTCTGTGGTGGGGGTGGCAGTGCCGGCGACGCGCGGTCAGCTGACGTTCTTCTTGACCGTCTTGCGCTTCGGGTTGTTGACCGGCTTGGCGCCGACCTTCGGCGCGAGCGCCTTGGCGACCTCCGGGTCGATGACCTTGGGCTCCGGCTTGGCGCCGGCCATCGGCGGCGGCGGGTACTTCTTCAGCACCCACATCTGCTGGCCGAGCGAGAAGAGGTTCGTCGTGGTCCAGTAGATGATCAGACCGAGCGGGAAGGCGACCGCGGAGATGATCAGCGTGGCCGGGATGCCGTACAGCATCAGCTTCTGCATCGTGCGCTGGGTCGGGTCCTCGGACCAGCCGGTCTTCAGGATCATCTGGCGGCTGGTGAGGTACGTCGTGAAGATCATGACGACGCCGAGCACGCCGCAGAGCACGGCGGCCAGGCCGCCGTCGGTGAAGACGCCGCCGATGGACACGCCGAACAGCTCGGCGTCCATGCCGCTCTGGAACTGCGCCGCGGTCCAGCCGTAGAGGGTCTCGTCGGAGGTGCCCGTGCCGAGGCGCTTGATCACGTGGAAGACGCCGAGGAAGATCGGCATCTGGATCAGCAGCGGAAGGCAGCCCATCAGCGGGTTGGCCTTCTCCCGCCGGTAGAGCTCCATCATCTCGCGCTGGAGCGTCTCCTTGTCACCCTTGTGCTTCTCCTGCAGCGCCTTGAGCTGCGGCTGGAGCGCCTGCATGGCCCGCTGCGAACGGATCTGCTTGACGAACAGCGGGAACAGCACCGCACGCACCGTCAGCACGAGGAACACGATCGCCAGGACCCAGTCCCAGTTGGTGCGCAGCCACTGACCGTCGCCCCAGAGCTTGTCGAAGAGGCCGTGCCAGAACAGCAGGACCTTCGAGACGATCGTGTAGATCCAGTCCATCATGAGGGTGTTGCTCCAGTCACATCAGTACTGCGGCGGGTGGGTGGCACAGGGTCATATCCGCCCGGGTGAAAGGGATGGCATCTGCCCAGCCGCCGGACTGTCAGCCAGAACCCCCGCAGCGCGCCGTGGCGAGCTATCGCCTCCAGCGCGTAGGTGCTGCAGGACGGGTAGAACCGACAGCGGGCCGGCAGGCCCGGACTCACCCAACGACGGTACGCGATGATGGGTAGGGCCAGCACGCGCCCGGCGAGTGTCGTGGGTCGCGGTGGCTGTGTCATGTCCGCCCCACTGCTGACCTGCGGCGCGATGGCTGCGCCGGGTCGCGCTTGAGCGCCGCGGCGAGCGCTGCGTCAAGGTCGCGGCCGAGCTGTTCGTACGAGGCGGACGCCGCGTGCGGCAGCGCGCGCACGACCACCGTGGCGCCGCCGGGCAGGCCGCCCAGCCGGTCGCCGGTGAGCCGGCGCAGCCGGCGTTTCACTGAGTTACGGACGACCGCGTTCCCCACCGCCTTGGAGACCACGAACCCGGCCCGCACCGGCGCCTCGGGCGCCGGGGGAGTCCCGGGCATGGCAACGGCGTGGCCGGGAGCGTCTCCCTGCCACGCCGTGTCGTGTTCAGTTGCCGCCGCGGGGATCGTCAGATGCACCACGACAGCGCCGCGACCGGCCCGGCGACCAGCCCGCACGGCGGTGGCGAAGTCAGCGCTTCGCCTCAACCTGTGCGCAGCTGGCAGCATCCGAGGCCCGGCCGGGTCTCAGACCGCCAGGCGGGCGCGGCCCTTGCCCCGGCGCGACGACAGCACCGCGCGACCGGCGCGGGTGCGCATGCGCAGCCGGAAGCCGTGGGTCTTCGCGCGCCGACGGTTGTTCGGCTGGTACGTGCGCTTGCTCACGTCAGGTCTCCTGGGGATCGCCCCGCGCAGGGCGGGGATGTTCTAGCTTCTCGCGGGTTGCCGCCCGATGACGGGTAGGACCGGGACGATGGGTCTCGATCTCGATGAGTCAGGGCGGAGGCCGCAACCGACACCCTAGCAGAGGGTGATGGAGCAACCGTTCCAGGGTACACATGCCGTCGATGTCCGCCAAGAACTCTTCGCAGCTCACTCATCGTGTCAACAGCACCCCCTTACCCACAACCCAACGTGTCGTCATCAACACTCACCGAGAGTGAGGCTGTGGACAACGAGTGGACGCCTGTGGATAACCCTGTTAGCGTGCCGTGGTGCCCGACCAACGGGACCGCACGTTAATTGTGGTGGTTACCGCAAAACCGGGCAATATGGTGGCTCGTTCGGCACGGTGGGACCTTCGTGAGGCGCTCCCGCGCCGGATGTGGCACCCCACAGCAGCCGGGCTCCGGATACCGATCGACACACAGCCTGTGGATAACTTGTGGAGAACCCCGAGGATTCGGGGGATAACCCGGGGGAAAACCACGGACCGTGACCGCACCGTCATTGATCGGAGTGGCAGCGCCGGCTGACGGACAGCCCGGTGCCGCCCGAGCCGCCGCCAAAGGAACTTGAAGGGTCGAGCGCATGAACGAGGCTGACAGGTGAGCGACCTCAACGCCGTGTGGCTGGCAGCCACCGAGGAGCTCGCCGACGAGATCGTCTCGGCGCAGCACCGGGCTTACCTGCGGCTGACCCAGGCCCTGGCGATCGTGGACGACCTCGTCCTGCTGAGCGTGCCGGACGCGCACACCCGCGAGATCATCGAGCAGAAGCTCCGCACGGCGATCACCGACACACTCTCCCGGATCATGGGCCGCTCCGTCCAGGTGGCGGTGAAGGTACGTCCCCCGGACGAGCCCGCCGCCCGGCCCGCGCCCGCCGCGCCGCCGGCTCCCGCGTACGCCGCCCCGGCGTACGCGCAGCCCGCCTACGGCCCGCCGCCGACCGAGCACCCCGCCGTGCGCCCGGCGCCCGACGGTGAGGACGCCCTCTTCGCCGTGCCCGTGCCGCGCCACCCCGAGGTCGTCCCGGTGCGCGCGAGCACCCTGCGCGCCCCCGACCGCGACGGCCCGCCCGACTCCGGGCCCGGCCGGGGCACCGGACCGCTGGAGGCCCGCAACGTCCCGCACCCGCTCAGCGGCGTACGCGACGAGCGCCGGCCCGGCGCCACGCCCGGCTCGACCGGCGACACCGGCGGCAACAAGCTCAACCCCAAGTACCGTTTCGAGACCTTCGTCATCGGCTCGTCGAACCGGTTCGCGCACGCCGCCTCGGTGGCGGTGGCCGAGTCGCCCGCGAAGGCGTACAACCCGCTGTTCATCTACGGCGGCTCGGGGCTGGGCAAGACCCACCTGCTCCACGCGATCGGCCACTACGCCCAGGAGCTCGGGCACGCCCGCAGCGTCCGGTACGTGTCGACCGAGGAGTTCACCAACGACTTCATCAACTCGATCCGCGACGACAAGGCCAGCGCGTTCCAGCGCCGCTACCGCGACGTCGACATCCTCCTGATCGACGACATCCAGTTCCTGGAGAAGCGGGACCGGACGCAGGAGGAGTTCTTCCACACCTTCAACACCCTGCACAACGCCAACAAGCAGATCGTCATCACCTCCGACCGCTCGCCCAAGGCGCTGTCGACGCTGGAGGACCGACTGCGCACCCGGTTCGAGTGGGGCCTGCTGGCCGACATCCAGCCGCCGGACCTGGAGACGCGGATCGCGATCCTGCAGAAGAAGGCCGCCCAGGAGCGCCTGCACGCGCCGGCCGACGTGCTGGAGTTCATCGCCTCGCGCGTGTCGAACTCGATCCGCGAGCTGGAGGGCGCGCTGATCCGGGTGACCGCGTACGCGAACCTCAGCCGCGAGCAGGTCAAGCTGTCGATCGCGGAGGAGGTGCTGCGCGACTTCATCCCCGACGACGCGGCACCCGAGATCACCGCCGACCAGATCATGCTGTCGACCTCGGAGTACTTCGGCGTCAGCCTGGAGGACCTGCGCGGGCACTCCCGCTCCCGGGTGCTGGTCAACGCCCGCCAGGTCGCCATGTACCTGTGCCGGGAGCTGACCGACCTGTCGCTGCCGCGGATCGGGCAGGCCTTCGGTGGGCGCGACCACACCACGGTGATGCACGCCGACCGCAAGATCCGCCAGCAGATGGCGGAGCGGCGCTCCCTCTACAACCAGATCGCCGAGCTGACCAACCGGATCAAGCAGATCTGACCCCGCCTGCCACGAAGGGCCCGCGCCGAGCGCGGGCCCTTCGGCTTATCCACCGGTTCCCGGGGTTGTGCACACCCCGCTGTGGGTACCCGCATCGCATCGTCGCCCGCCGATACCGGCCTGCTCTGTCCACAGCGATCGTGGATAACCCCGTGGATAACCCGGTGGATTGGCTGTGGATCCGCTGTGGACGGATGTGGACAGAGAATCCCCAAAAAATCATGCTGTGGAAAGGGTGTGGACGCCGTGTGGACGGGGGCCCTTGATCCGTGGACAGGGAGCCATGATCGGTGGATATCGCTGTGGAGGACGTGGATGGGATCTGTCCACAGTTTGGGGAGAACCCCTGGGGATTGGCGGTGGAAAACCTGTGGACGCCCGTGGACAACCGGTGGACGAAGCGGCGGCTGTGGAGAACCCGGCCGGTTATCCACCGCTCGTCCACCGCTCCTCCACACCCCGACAAGCGTGCTGACCTGCTCCTGAGGCGTTAATCCACAGTTTCCACAGCACCGATGATGAAGACGTCAGTTATCTCTAAGAGAGAAATCAAACAATCATCAGCGGCTCGGGAAAGTGTGGATGCGCGGCTGCGCCGATCCACAGGGGTCGCCGAGGGGAGATCGCTCGGAGGTCCTAAGGTTTCAGTGGTCAGCTTGGCAGCACCGAGGAGGGCTGAAGATGAAGTTTCGGGTGGAGCGCGACGCGCTCGCCGACGCCGTGGCCTGGACCGCAAAGAGTCTGCCGAGCCGCCCGTCGGTGCCGGTGCTCGCCGGTGTGATGCTGCGGGTCACCGACGGCCGTCTGCATGTCTCCGGCTTCGACTACGAGGTCTCCAACCAGGTGGACGTGGAGGTGCAGGCCGACGCCGACGGCGCGACCCTGGTCTCCGGCCGCCTGCTCGCCGAGATCACCAAGGCGCTCCCGGCCAAGCCGGTCGAGATCGCCGCCGTCGGCGCGCACCTCGAGCTGGTGTGCGGCAGCGCCCGGTTCACGCTGCCGACGATGCCCGTCGAGGACTACCCGACGCTGCCCGAGCTGCCCGCCAGCGCGGGCCGGGTCGACGCGGCCGCGTTCGCCTCCGCGGTGTCCCAGGTCGCCATCGCCGCCGGGCGTGACGAGACGCTGCCGATGATGACCGGCGTGCGGCTGGAGCTGAGCGGCGACACCCTCGCCCTGCTCGCCACCGACCGCTACCGGCTGGCCATCCGCGAGATCTCGTGGCAGCCCGACGACCCGGAGATCAACGTCAACGCGCTGGTGCCGGCGCGCACCCTGGCCGACACCGCCAAGACGCTCGGCCCGACCGGCGGCGAGGTCACCATCGCGCTCGCCGCGGGCGGCACCGGCGAGGGCATGATCGGCTTCCTCGGCGGTTCGAAGGTCGGCGGCTCGCGCCGGACCACCAGCCGACTGCTCGACGGCCAGTCCTACCCGCCGGTGCGCTCGCTGTTCGCGCCCAGCTACTCCTCCGAGGCGCGGGTCGCCGTCTCGGCGCTGGTCGAGGTCGTCAAGCGCGTCTCCCTGGTGGCGGAGAAAGCCACGCCCGTGCGCCTGAACTTCAGCGAGGATGGTCTCGTGGTCGAGGCCGGCGGCACCGAGGAGGCGCGGGCGAGCGAGGCGATGGACGCCACGTTCACCGGCGAGTCGATGACGATCGCCTTCAACCCGCAGTACCTCATCGAGGGTCTGGCCGCGCTCGGTGCGCCGACGGCGGTGTTCTCGTTCAACGACCCGTTCAAGCCTGCCGTGATCACCCCGGCGGCCGACGACGGCACCGTGACCCCCGGCTTCCGCTACCTGATCATGCCGATCAGGGTGGGTCGCTGACCGCGACCGGCACCAACGCACCAAGGGGGAAAGACATGCAGCTCGGTCTGGTCGGTCTCGGCAAGATGGGCGGCAACATGCGCGACCGCCTGCGCGAGGCCGGGCACGAGGTCGTCGGGTACGACCGCAACCCGGAACTGTCCGACGCCGCGAACCTGGCCGACCTCGTCACGAAGCTCGAGGCGCCGCGCGCCGTGTGGGTGATGGTGCCCGCGGGCGTCACCGAGGCGACCATCGACGAGCTGGCCCCGCTGCTCAGCCCCGGCGACCTCATCATCGACGGCGGCAACTCGCGGTTCTCCTCCGACGGCCCGCGGGCCGGGCGGCTGAGCACGCGCGGCATCGGCTACATGGACGTCGGCGTCTCCGGCGGCGTCTGGGGCAAGGAGAACGGCTACGGCCTGATGGTCGGCGGCTCGGACGAGCACGTCGCCCGGATGATGCCGATCTTCGAGACCCTCAAGCCCGAGGGCGAGTTCGGCTTCGTGCACGCGGGCCCGGTCGGCGCCGGCCACTACGCCAAGATGGTCCACAACGGCATCGAGTACGGCCTGATGCACGCCTACGCCGAGGGCTTCGAGCTGCTGGAGGCCTCCGAGCTGGTCACCAACGTGCCGGGCGTGTTCCGGTCCTGGCGCGAGGGCACGGTCATCCGCTCCTGGCTGCTCGACCTGATGGACCTGGCGCTCACCGACGACGCGCACCTGGAGAAGCTCAAGGGCTACGCCGACGACACCGGCGAGGGCCGGTGGACCGTCGAGGAGGCCATCCGCCTCGCCGTGCCGATGCACGTCATCTCCGCGTCGCTGTTCGCCCGGTTCGAGTCCCGCCAGGACGACTCGCCCGCGATGAAGGCCATCGCCGCGCTGCGCAACCAGTTCGGCGGGCACGCCGTGCAGCAGGCCGGCTGAGCGGTGTACGTCAGAAGGCTCGAACTCGTCGACGTCCGCTCGTACCCACGGGTGGGCGTCGACCTCGAGCCGGGGCCGAACGTGCTGATCGGCCCGAACGGAGTAGGCAAGACCAACCTGGTGGAGGCGCTCGGCTACGTGGCCACGCTGGCCAGCCACCGGGTGTCCACCGACGCCCCGCTGGTGCGGGTCGGCGCGAGCACCGGCGTCATCCGCTGCGCGATCGTGCACGAGCGCCGAGAGCTGCTGGTCGAGATCGAGATCGTGCCGGGCCGGGCCAACCGGGCCCGGCTCGGCCGTTCCCCGGTGCGGCGCCCTCGTGACGTGCTCGGCGCGCTGCGGCTGGTGCTGTTCGCGCCGGAGGACCTCTCCCTGGTGCGCGGCGATCCCGACCAGCGCCGCCGCTACCTCGACGAGCTGCTCACCGCCCGCCAGCCCCGGTTCGCCGCGGTGCGGGCCGACTACGAGCGGGTGCTCAAACAGCGCAACGCGCTGCTGCGCACGGCGTACCTGAACCGGAAGGTCGGCGGTTCGCGCGGCGACCTGAGCACGCTCGACGTGTGGGACCACCACCTGGCCGAGCACGGCGCGCAGCTGCTGCGGGCCCGGCTCGCCCTGGTCGAGCAGCTCGCGCCCTACCTGGAGGACGCGTACCAGCAGGTCAGCGCCGGGGTGGGCAAGGCCGTCGCGGAGTACCGCGCCTCGGTGCCCGAGCCGACCCCCGAGTCGATGCTGGCCGCACTGGCCGAGGTGCGCGCCGACGAGATCGCCCGCGGCACCACGCTGGCCGGCCCGCACCGCGACGACCTAGTGCTGCGCCTGGGCGACCTGCCCGTGAAGGGGTACGCCAGCCACGGCGAGTCCTGGTCGTACGCGCTCGCGCTGCGGCTGGCCGGATACTCGCTGCTGCGTGCCGACGGCATCGAGCCGGTGCTCATCCTCGACGACGTCTTCGCCGAGCTGGACACCGGACGCCGGGATCGGCTCGCGCAGCTGATCGGCGACGCCGCCCAGGTGATCATCACGTGCGCCGTGGAGGCGGACGTCCCGGCGTCGCTGCGCGGCGCCCGCTATCTCGTCAATCCGGGAGAGGTGACCCGTGTCTGAGGGCGTACCCACCGGTGGTCCGGAGCCGCAGGGTCCGGAGCTCGCCCGGGCCGCGCTCGACGCGGCGCTGAAGAAGCGGGCGGCCCGCCACCAGGCGGCGGCCGAGGCCCGCGCCAAGGGCGAGGGCGGCCAGCGCTTCCGGCCGCGCGGCTACTCCGGCCCGGGGCCGGACCCGCGCGACCCGGCGAAGGTCGGCGACGTGCTGGCCCGCCTGATGAAGGCGCGCGGCTGGCAGCGCCCGACCGCCGAGGCGACCGTGTTCGGCGAGTGGGAGAAGTGCGTCGGCCCCGACATCGCGGCGCACAGCCGCCCGGTGAAGCTGGAGAACGGGGAGCTGACCGTCGAGGCCGAGTCCACGGCGTGGGCCACCCAGCTGCGGCTGCTCGCCCGCACCATCCTGCCCCGCATCGCCGCGACCGTCGGCAACAACGTCGTCACCAAGCTCCACATCCACGGCCCCGCCGCCCCGTCCTGGTCCCACGGCCGCAAACGCGTCCGCGGCACCGGCCCCGGCGACACCTACGGCTGAGCTGCTGGCGCCCGCCTCCGCGGCCGGGCCCCTCATGATCGTCCGACTTGCCAGGCACATGGGCGAATGCGCGTGCAAGATACGCCCACTTGCCTGGCAAGTCGGACGATCATGGCGAGGCGGGAACCCCGATCGCGGTGTGGGGTGTCTGAAGGGCCATGCGGAGAGTATGGGGATATCTCGCGGCGCTGGTGGTGATGTCGTCGGCGCTGGTCCTCGGGCCGTCGAGCCCGGCGTGCGCGTGCAGCTGCGCCGAGCCCGACCCGGTGGAGAACGCCGCCTGGGCCGACCTGGTGTTCGTCGGCGTGGTCGTGGACCTCGACCGGCCGGTGTTCAGCACGTCGTCCGGTGACCTGATGACCGCCCGGCTCACCGTCGAGCGGGTGGACAAGGGCAGCGCGGCCGGGCACGTCGACGTGCGGACCGCGATCGAGGGTCCGAGCTGCGGCTTCGACTTCGTCGAGGGCAACCGCTACCTGATCTACAGCCGGGACGGGCAGACCAGCCTGTGCGCCGGGAACAAGCTGCTGGGCGCGGCGCCGGAGGTGGCGCTGGACAGCGACGTCCCGCTGGTCGCGCTGGCGGCGGCCGCAGGCACGGCGGTGCTGGTGGCGCTGATCCTGTGGCGGGTGCTGCGGCGCCGGGGCGCCGCGGGGCCGGCGGCCGGACCTGCTTCAGCGGGCCCGGCCGGGCAGGCGGCGGATCAGGACTCGGCGTAGACGGCGAAGCCGCGGTCGGCGCAGCGGCGGTAGAACTGGGCCAGCACCGCGAACTCCGACAGCGGGAAGCTCCACTGCGGGTCGCCGTCGGTCTCCTCGCGTAGCGCGTCGAGGCGCTGGTCCAGCCACCGCAGCTGCTGCTCGGACAGTCGCGAGTCGGTCAGCGCGGCCCGCAGCACCGCGGCGACGCTGTCGAACGTGACGGTGTCGCCGAACGGGGTGTGCCCGGCGACGAACTTCTCCAGCCCGCCGGCGATCCAGGCGCAGCCGTCGGGGTCGATGACCGGGTCCTCGTCCTCCTCGGCCGCCTCTGTGGCGTAGAGCACACCCTTGAGTCCGAGCAGCAGGTCGACGACCTCGGTGTACGCGGTGGCGCGGACCGTGCCGGTGCGGGCGATGTGACCGGCCAGTGCCGCGGTGGGCGCGGCCGTGGCCGGCTGCTCCGCGAGGTCGGCGAAGTCGACGAATTCCGCGGGTGCCACCGGGTCGTAGAAGCGGCCGGTGCGCGGCCACTGCACCGCTACGTTGTCCAGACCCATGTCAGCCTCTCGAAGCGCGTGAGTTCCAGGCCGTGCGCAACTTACGGCATAGCGGGGACATTGCGCGACCCTCCGAACCGCTCCTTCTGAGCCCGCTCGCTACCGCCCGCGGGAGCGTGAGGCCCGTGGGGGGAGTTGCGACCGGAGCCGTTCGGGCGGCTACGGGGCTGTGAGGGCCTCGAAACGGCGTGCTGCGGGTGCCGCGTGCGGCGAATGTCCGTGCGACCCAGTAGGATCGCAGTCGAGAGCACAACACTGGGTGGACCGTGTACGCGACACCGGTGGGTTGTCCCGCACGCCGCAGGTCCATCCGGGTATGCGACGTGTGTCACCCCCGTCCCGCGTATGCCGACCCGGCGAAGCCTGTTCCCGCGGACGTGGGTGTGGACGGCTGAGTCGTTTGTCCCCGCCGCCTGAGGCGGCGGAGGAGGGATTGAGAGTGGCAGCGCCGAAGCAGAACCAGGGCGATTACAACGCATCATCGATCACCGTTCTGGAGGGCCTGGAGGCGGTACGCAAGCGTCCGGGCATGTACATCGGCTCCACCGGTGAGCGGGGCCTGCACCACCTCGTGTGGGAGGTGGTCGACAACGCGGTCGATGAGGCACTCGCCGGATACTGCGACACCATCTCCATCACGCTGACCAAGGACGGCGGCGTGCGCGTCGTCGACAACGGCCGCGGCATCCCGGTCGACATCCACCCCGTGGAGAAGCGGCCGACCGTCGAGGTCGTGCTGACCGTGCTGCACGCGGGCGGCAAGTTCGACGGCAAGGCGTACGCGGTCTCCGGCGGTCTGCACGGCGTCGGCATCTCCGTGGTGAACGCGCTGTCCACGCGCATCGACCTGGAGATCCACAAGGACGACTTCGTGTGGCGGCAGCGCTACGACCACTCCAAGCCGGGTCCGCTGGAGAAGGGTGAGGCGACCAACCGCACCGGCACCAGCGTCACCTTCTACCCGGATCCGCAGATCTTCGAGACGGTCGAGTTCAACTTCGAGACCATCTACCGCCGGGTGCAGGAGATGGCGTTCCTCAACCGCGGCCTGACCATCGCGCTGCGCGACGAGCGCGCGCTGGCCAGTGAGGGCGAGGACGCCGAGGTCCGCGACGTGACCTTCTGCTACAAGGGCGGCATCGCCGACTTCGTCCGGCACCTGAACAACACCAAGAGCCCCATCCACAAGACGGTGGTCGAGTTCGGCGCCGACGGCGACGGCATGGCGCTCGAGATCGCGATGCAGTGGAACGAGTCGTACGGCGAGTCGGTCTACACGTTCGCGAACACGATCAACACGCACGAGGGCGGCACGCACGAGGAAGGCTTCCGGGCGGCGCTCACGACGATCATCAACAAGTACGGCGCCGACAAGAAGATCCTCAAGAGCGACGAGAAGCTCTCCGGCGAGGACATCCGCGAGGGCCTGGCCGCCATCATCTCGGTGAAGCTGGCCAACCCGCAGTTCGAGGGCCAGACCAAGACCAAGCTGGGCAACACCGAGGTCAAGAGCTTCGTGCAGAAGGTCTGCAACGAGTGGCTGGCCGACTGGCTGGAGCGCAACCCGGCCGAGGCCAAGACGGTCATCTCGAAGGCGTCGCAGGCCGCCCGTGCCCGCATCGCGGCCGCGCAGGCCCGCAAGCTCGCCCGCCGCAAGTCGCTGCTGGAGTCGGGCTCGATGCCCGGCAAGCTGGCCGACTGCCAGTCGACCGACCCGAAGATGTGCGAGCTGTTCATCGTCGAGGGCGACTCGGCCGGCGGCTCGGCCAAGCAGGGCCGTGACCCGCGGGTGCAGGCCATCCTGCCGATCCGCGGCAAGATCCTCAACGTGGAGAAGGCGCGCATCGACAAGGTGCTGCGTAACAACGAGGTCCAGGCGCTGATCACCGCGCTGGGCACCGGCATCCACGACGAGTTCGACATCGAGAAGCTGCGGTACCACAAGATCGTGCTGATGGCCGACGCGGACGTCGACGGCCAGCACATCCAGACGCTGCTGCTGACGCTGCTGTTCCGCTTCATGCGGCCGCTGGTCGAGCTGGGCCACGTCTACCTGGCGTCGCCGCCCCTGTTCAAGATCAAGTGGAACAAGAAGGGCGACGACGCGCAGTACGCGTACTCCGACCGGGAGCGCGACGGCCTGATCCGGCTCCGCCAGGAGACCAAGCCGAACGCCAAGCCCGACGACATCCAGCGGTTCAAGGGTCTGGGCGAGATGAACTACCCGGAGCTGTGGGAGACCACGATGAACCCGGGTACGCGGACCCTGCGCCAAGTCACTCTCGACGACGCGGCAACCGCAGACGAACTCTTCAGCGTGCTGATGGGCGAGGACGTTGAGGCACGCCGTTCGTTCATCCAGCGCAACGCGAAGGATGTCCGGTTCCTGGACATCTGATCCTTGAGAGCCTGACCTGTGGATATACACACCGTTTATCCACAGGTCAGACCCTGATCCACAGCGTTATCCACAGCTTCCTCAGCTCTATAGCAGGAAAAGAGTTCTAGACAGTGAGCGAGACTCCTGACCTTCGGCCGGAAGAGGCCGTCGGCGTGCACGGCCGCATCGAGCCCGTCGGGCTCGAGGTGGAGATGCAGCGTTCCTACCTCGACTACGCGATGAGCGTCATCGTGGGCCGGGCGCTCCCGGACGTGCGCGACGGTCTCAAGCCCGTGCACCGCAAGATCCTCTACGCGATGTACGACGGCGGTTTCCGCCCCGACCGCGGCTACTTCAAGTGCGCCCGCGTCGTCGGCGAGGTGATGGGCAACTACCACCCGCACGGCGACACTGCGATCTACGACTCGCTGGTGCGCATGGCGCAGCCCTGGTCGCTGCGCTACCCCCTGATCGACGGCAACGGCAACTTCGGCTCGCCGGGCAACGACCCCGCGGCGGCCATGCGGTACACCGAGTGCCGGCTGTTCCCGCTCGCGATGGAGCTGCTGCGCGACATCGACGAGGACACCGTCGACTTCATCCCCAACTACGACGGCCGCAACCAGGAGCCGACGATCCTGCCGTCGCGCTTCCCGAACCTGCTCGTCAACGGCTCCGAGGGCATCGCCGTCGGCATGGCCACCAAGATCCCGCCGCACAACCTGCGCGAGATCGCCCAGGCCGTGCAGTGGGTGCTCGAGCACCCGGAGGCCGACGAGGCGACCGTGCTCGACGAGGCGATCCGGATCGTCAAGGGCCCGGACTTCCCGACCCGCGGCCTCATCGTCGGCACCAGCACCATCGAGGAGGCGTACCGCACCGGTCGCGGCTCGATCCGGATGCGGGCCGTGGTCGAGGTCGAGGAGGACAAGAAGGGCCGGGCCTGCCTCGTCGTCACCGAGCTGCCGTACCAGGTCAACCCGGACAACCTCGCCGAGCGCGTCGCGGAGCTGGTCAAGGAGGGCAAGCTCGGCGGCATCGCGGACATCCGCGACGAGTCGTCGGGCCGCACCGGCATGCGCCTGGTGCTCGTGCTCAAGCGCGACGCCGTGGCCAAGGTCGTGCTGAACAACCTCTACAAGCACACCCAGCTGCAGGAGACCTTCGGCGCGAACATGCTGGCGCTGGTCGACGGCGTGCCGCGCACGCTGAACCTCGCCCAGTTCCTGATGTACTACGTCAGCCACCAGATGGAGGTCATCCAGCGGCGGACCGCGTACCGCCTGCGCAAGGCCGAGGAGCGCGCCCACATCCTGCGCGGTCTGGTCAAGGCGCTGGACATGCTGGACGAGGTCATCGCCCTCATCCGCCGCTCGCCGAGCGCGGAGGAGTCGAAGACCGGCCTCATGCAGCTGCTCGACGTGGACGAGATCCAGGCGACCGCGATCCTCGACATGCAGCTGCGCCGGCTTGCGGCGCTGGAGCGTCAGAAGATCATCGACGAGCTCGCCAAGATCGAGCTGGAGATCAAGGACCTCAAGGACATCCTGGCCAAGCCCGAGCGCCAGCGGAAGATCATCTCCGACGAGCTCGGCGAGATCGTGGCCAAGTGGGGCGACGAGCGGCGCACGAAGATCATCCCGTTCGACGGCGAGGTCTCCATGGAGGACCTCATCGCCCGCGAGGACGTGGTGGTGACCATCACCCGAACCGGGTACGCCAAACGGACGAAGGTTGACCTCTACCGGTCGCAGAAGCGCGGCGGCAAGGGCGTCTCCGGGGCGACCCTGCGCCAGGACGACATCGTCAGCCACTTCTTCGTCTGCTCCACGCACGACTGGATCCTGTTCTTCACGAACAAGGGCCGGGTCTACCGCGCTAAGGCGTACGAGTTCCCGGAGGCCTCGCGCACCGCGAAGGGCCAGCACGTGGCTAACCTGCTCGCGTTCCAGCCCGACGAGCAGATCGCCCAGGTCATCGAGATCCAGAACTACGAGGTCGCGCCCTACCTGGTGCTGGCCACGAAGAACGGCCTGGTCAAGAAGACCGCGCTGGCGGAGTTCGACTCCAACCGCAGCGGCGGCATCATCGCGATCAACCTGCGCGACGACGACGAGCTCGTCGGCGCCGCGCTGATCGCCGCGGAGGACGACCTGCTGCTGGTGAGCAAGCAGGCTCAGGCCATCCGCTTCAACGCCACCGACGAGGCGCTGCGGCCGATGGGCCGGGCGACGTCGGGAGTCATCGGCATGCGCTTCGGCGACGGCGACGAGCTGCTCGCCATGGAGGTGGTGCGGGAGGGCATGGACGTCCTCGTGGCCACCGACGGCGGATACGCCAAGCGCACCCCGATCGACGAGTACCCGGTGCAGGGCCGGGGTGGTAAGGGCGTACTGACCGCAAAGATCACCGAACGCCGTGGCGGACTGGTGGGTGCGGTCGTTATCAGCCCGGAAGACGAGCTCTTCGCTATCACGAGCAACGGCGGAGTTATTCGAACTCCGGTGAAGCCCGTGCGGCGGACGCGCGATCGGAACACAATGGGTGTCAAGCTGATGGACCTCCCAGAAGGCGTAACCCTCGTCGCCATTGCCCGCAATGCCGATGAGCCGGACGAACAGGACTAGTGCATGACGGAGACACAGGCGATGTCGGAGACCGCGGGGGCTCCGGCGAGTCCGGTCGAGAAGGACGGCGGCGACGCCGCCACGGCGACCGGCCGGGCGGCCGTAGGCCGCGCGACAGTCCCCGCTGATCAGTCCGAGCCGACCCCGGCCCGGTCCGCGGTCGCAGGTGAGGAGCCGGCCGGCAGCACCGCTGCCGCCGGCACCAGCACCACGACGACCGGCACCTTCACCCGTCCCGCGGGCATGCCCGCGCCGGAGGCCGAGCCGACCGCAGCCATCGCGACGTCCGACCGGCCGGCGACGGCCACCGGGCGCGCGGCGGCGGGCTCGTCCACGCTGCGTTCGGTGGTCAGCAGCGCCAGTGCCGGCGCGGTGCGGGTCACCGAGGCCGTGCGCGCGGCGCGCACCAGCGCCGGTTCGGCCGCCTCGCGCGGTCCGCGCCGGGCGCGGCTGAGCGTCAAGCGCATCGACCCGTGGTCGGTCATGAAGTTCTCCTTCGCGGTGTCCTTCGTGCTCCTGGTCGTCATCGTGGTCGCCACCTCGGTGCTCTACCTGGCGCTCGACGCGATGGGCGTGTTCAGCTCGCTGAACACGACCCTGGCCGACCTGTTCAACTCCAACGGCGGGGCGAACAGCTTCCGGATCAGCGCCAGCGCGGTGATCGGGACGTCGGCCATCCTGGGCGCGATCAACGTGGTGCTCTTCACCGCGCTGATGACCCTGGGCGCGTTCATCTACAACGTCTGCGCCGACCTGGTCGGCGGCGTCGAGATCACGCTCGCCGAGCGCGACTGATCCCTGCGCCACATCCACAGCGGTCCGCGGTTCGCCCCCGGACCGCTGTGGCGTGCCCGCAGTACCTCCGAACCGAAGCCGACTTGCGCCTCCAGGCCGGGGACGGCAGCCTTGGGGCTCCGGGTGCCGCCTCGGGTCTCCAGGCCGGGGACACCGGCCTTGGGTCTCCGGGGCGCCGGTCCAGTCTCCGGGCGTCGAGGCGGGCGGGTTCGTCTCCGGATGCGGGGTCGCGCCGTGAAGATCGCTGTCTACGGTCAGGACCTGTGGTTGAAGCGCACATTCTGACCGCAGTCGGTGATCATCCCGCGCAACGTGCGGCTCTGCCCGACCAAGATCGCTGGTTGGTGTCGGAATCTTGGGTGGGACTCGCCCCGGTGACACGGGACAGCGATCTTGAGGTGCCGGCGGGTGTGGGGTGGGCC
Organism: Catellatospora sp. NPDC049609; assembly: GCF_040675365.1. Lineage (NCBI taxonomy): Bacteria > Bacillati > Actinomycetota > Actinomycetes > Micromonosporales > Micromonosporaceae > Catellatospora > Catellatospora sp. NPDC049609. The sequence goes on from NZ_JBFAOU010000093.1 coordinate 21,712, forward strand.
ACCCTGGGGCTGTTCGGCGACGGCACCAAGGGTTTGGGCTTGGGACCGCGGGCGTCGGTGGCCGGGTGCGAGGCGCTGGTCGGCCGGTGGGCCGGATGGCGGGTGCGGGTCCGGCGGGACTCTGGGCTGGTGGGGGGTGGTTCGGGGGTGCGCCACGCGGGGAGGGGATACCGGTTTGGAAGAGCCCGGACGGGTGCGGTAAGGTTCGTTGTCGCTTACGGGGCTATAGCTCAGTCGGTTAGAGCGCAGAGCTGATAACTCTGAGGTCGCTGGTTCGATTCCAGCTAGCCCCACTCCCGAGCGTTAAGGTGCTCATCATGTGGAAGAAGCTGCTGATCGTCGCCGGAGTCGGCGTTGCGGTCGCGCTGGTCGCCAAGAAGCTGAAGGCGGCCAACGACGAGCGGGCACTGTGGCACGAGGCCACCACCGCGCCGGATCTCCGCTGATCTGACGGCGGGGATCCCGTCCCTCGGGGCCTTAGCTCAATTGGCAGAGCACCGCCTTTGCAAGGCGGGGGTTAGGAGTTCGATTCTCCTAGGCTCCACCAGCTAAAACTAGGCTGTACCGAAGGCTGTAGTACAGCCACCGGTACAGCCTAGAACTTTTTGATCTAGCTATTTGGGCTCCTTCGCCTCGCCCTCCTCGCCCATGACTCGGTCGATGCCGTCCGCTGCGTCGCGCGCCTTCGCGGGCAGTACGTGCCCGTAGGTGTCGGCCGTGAGCCGGATCGTGGAGTGGCCGAGTAGATCCATCACGGTCCGCAGTTCCTGGCCGTCGTGGAGGAGGAACGTCGCGAACGCGTGCCGGAGATCGTGCAGCCGGAGCCATTCCAGCCCTGCGGCCTTGCGCGCCTGCTCGAACCGCCGGTTGACGTTGCGCGGCTCCATGGGTCCGCCAAGCGTGTTGGCGAAGACCAGGCCGGAGTCACGCCACAGCTCGCCGACAACCGCCATTTCCCGGTCCTGCACCTCACGATGGCGGACGAGTGCGTCGCAGGCGAGCCGCGCGAGGGGTACGGGCCGGGCTGACCGGTGCGTCTTCGGCGACACGATCCTGAGCTGACCGCTGACCCGCTGGAGCGTCTGCCGAACGAACAGCACCTTCTCGTCGGTCTCTACGTCGATCCAGCGCAGTCCGAGCAGTTCGCCGCGCCGCAGCCCGGTAGTTAGCGCCAGGACGAAGAACGCCTCCAGGCGGTCGCCCGACACCTTCGTGAGCAGCTTTCGGGCTTCGGCCGGCGTGAGCGCCCGGCGCTCCGTCCGGCCGAGCTTCGGCAGCTTCGCAGCTTTCGCAGCGTTGCGCTCGATCAGGTCGAGGCGGAGAGCGTCGGCCAGGGCGACGCGCAGCACGGCGTGAATTTTCACCACCGAAGCGGCGGCCATCTTGTCGCGCAGCTGCGCCACCATGCGTTGCACGTCGCGTGGCGCCAACTTGTCGAGCTTGATTCGCCCAAGGTGAGGGATCAGGTGCCCCTCAATGACCTGCCGGTATCGCGCGATCGTCGTCGGCTTGGTGGAGCCGTCGCGCTCTTTCTCGGCCAGCCACTCACCCAGCCACTCCGCGATCGTGCGAGGCGTAGCCGCCAGGTTCATGCCGAGCTGGAGCGCCCGGCGCAGCTCGTCACGCTTCTTGATGGCCTCGGCCTCGCTGGTGGCGTACACGTACTTGCGGCGGCGTTTGCCATCGATCCAGCCGAGATCGACCACAGCGGCCCAGAGGCCGGGCCGCTGCTCATACACCGAACCTTCGCCGTGCCCGCGGCGATTCTTGCCACTCATGCCATGCCCTCTTCGCTGGTCAGGAATTCCTCGATTGCGGTGACGGGGATCAGGCGGGCGCGGCCCGCTTTGACGGAACGGAGGCGTCCGGCGCGCATCAGCACGTACACGGTGTCTCGGCAGATGCCGAGCAGTTCGGCAGCCTCGGCGGGCCGGACGCTGCGCTTCTCTAGGGCGGCAACTCCTCTCGGACTGGTAGGGCGGGCGATGATGGCGGGGGTGGTCACGATGCCTCCAAGCATGAGATTTTATTGATGAACGTGAATAGAGTCCGCTGAGAGTGCGGTACGGCCAAGATTTTTGCTTGACCGATGTCGAGGCATGCGTGATGCCTCGCCTGCCCTCTCAGCGGGCTGGAGCGAACGCGCTAGGCGCTGACGGTTGGACGGTCCTGGGCGCGCACGAGTCGGAGGCGGCCGTGGGCGGCGGGCTCTCCGTGTCCCGGTGGGTGGGGGGTATCCGTACCATCCGTACCAACCGTCCCACTGCTCGTCAGGGCTGGTACGGAATCTTGGGCGGTACGCTTCGATCCGTACCAGTCAAGATTCCGTACCGTGTCTGAGCTGGGCTGGGACGGTTGGTACGGTTGGTACGCTTCCCCCGGTGTCTGCGGGACGTCGGACCCGCAGTAGCGGTCCCAGGCGTCGGTGAACGCGGGCCGCGTGTAGCCCTTGGCCTGCCCGGTCGGGAACCGCATCGTGACCGGCCGCACCTCGAACTCGCGCAGCAGCGCGCCCAGCTTGTGTGGGGTGAGATCGGACCAAGGCGACTCGTCCAGCGCCCGAAGCCGTTCGATGAGCTGCGCGGTGGGCAGCGCGTCTGCGTCGGCGGCGGTGAACACGGTCCGGCAGTCGGTCAGCAGCCGCACGCGGTCGCTGGTCGCGGCGTTTTCCTCCTTCGCACCGGTCAGCGTTACTGCGGCTGTGCGTGCCCGGATGGGCCAGTCGCCTCCGGCGAGGTCGGCTAGGGCGATGAGCGGTTCCCAGGTGTCGGCGGCACGGTCCTCCACTGGCATGACCGGCTCAGCCGTTCGCAGCAGGTCCAGACTCGCGGCTAGCCAGTCGTATAGCTCCACGCCGAGCGCGGCGACGACGGGCCGGTCGCGCATGATGCGCCACGGCTTGACCTTCTCCCGCCCGGCCCGGCGGCGCATGTGCACGACCACAGCCCTGTCCTCGATGGTGTCGGGGGCGGCGCCGATACCTGCCATGGCCGCCATGGCGAAGGTGGGGATCTTCTCCACTCGCTGGGAGTTGGCGTCGTAGCGCAGCGCAGGGCGGTTGCGCTGGTGGCCCGCGTTGAGCAGCCCGCGGAGGTCTTCGGCCGATCCGGCGGCGGCCGGGCCGAAGATGGTGTCGTACTCGTCGATGAGCAGCGTTGGCGGGTCGTCCATGCCGATGGCTCGGTATACCGCGGCCGGGCTGGCGTTGACGGTGATCAGTGGGTTGTGGCAGGCGGCTTCGACCAGGTCGAGCAGCCGAGACTTGCCGCAGCGCTTCTCCGGTGCGCGGATGACCAGTCGGGGCGCGCACGCCCACGCCGGTAGCGCGTAGGTCGCTGCGATCCACAGGACTACGGCGTCCAGGGATTCAGCGCTGGGCAGGATGACGTACTGGCTGATTGCGGCGCGGAGCCGGTCGAGCAGGGCTGCGCCGTCGATGGCGGGCCGGTCCTTCTTTGGTCGGGTCACAGTGTCACTCCTTCGGCGGCGAACCCGTCTCGGATGGCGTTGGGGGTGGACTTGGCCCACGGCCAGCCTGCGGCGTCGCAGGCGGCCACGAGCGCGAGGTAGGCCTCGGTGCTTGTCATGTGGCCTGCGGCGACGATGAGCGCGGCGCCGCGTGCGCAGCCGTAGAGAGTGACGCGGCGGCGGCCTTCTGACGCCTGGTGGATGCGATCGCACAGGACGGCCATGAGCCGGTCGGGGTGGGATATGGCCCCCGCGCTGCGCACGGGCAACGGCGCTCGGCCGGCACTGTGCGCGGGCGAGAGGCGCAGCTCGACTACGCAGGCGTCCACTAGCGCCGGGGCCATATCTCTGACCGCCACCGTCTCGTCAGCCCACGTGTACCGGCGTCCGGTGCGGGGATGAACCGAGGGCGGAGCGACCAGGTAACCGCCGTCTCCGCGTACGTCGAGGCCGGGACCGAGCCGCCTGCCCTGATCGCACGGGATCGAGCGGCCGGGGTGGCAGTAGTACAGGTGCAACCCACCGGAGCCGGTACGTACGTAGCGGGTTGGTGGAAGCAGCCCGCGGTTGATGAGCCCGCGGAGTGAGTCCATGCCGCCGTGGGCGGGGTCGGCGTCGATGCCCACCAGGCCGGAGGCCGCGCCGGTGCGGATCGCGAGGGTGCCGTACGGTACGGCGGCCAGCATGGCGGCGATGCGGTCAGGGTCGGTTGTGGCAGCGTAGAACCCGTGGCAGGTCAGGCATGGGCACTCTTCCCGGTCGTGAGGCTTCCCCGACTGTCTGGCGGCCTCGCAGGTCTCACATAGCGCTACCGGCCGCTTGGCCCTGCCGAGAACGAAGGTCGGCCAGCCGTTGGCGGCGTAACGCAGCGCAGCCGCGACTAGGGAGTGTGTCATCGGCGGCCGCCTAGCTCACAAATTCTTTGATCGAGCATTCCGGGCTCCTTCCCACAAACGACGGATCGATTTGACGTATCGGCAGGGCACGGCAGCTACTGATGGCCTGGCGGCCAATTACTGCGGTGTAGCAAGTAGCCCGATTCCCCCATTCGGATCTGGTGATCATTGACTGTGGGCGTTAATGTCCGGCTGTGGCGGACTTTTGGAGTGTTGTAGATGCACTAGGGTCGCTAGGTGGTGCTATCGGATCACTCGGCAGCATGGTCTTAGCTGGAATCGCCGGATATTTCGCTTACGGGCTCTTCGAAGTGGAATCTGAACGGGACCGTAAAGCGGAGCTGGCACGCCAGGAACAGATGGCCGAGAATAGACGTCGGCAAGCGGAGAGTGTCGGTTTCTGGTTTGATCGATTAAGCCGATGCCTCAAGATATTCAATGCTTCGCAGTTGCCTATATACAAGCTGTATCGATTTATTCCCAGAAACGATCGACTCGCCCGATGGCTTGAAAGACCTACGTGCATGGCAATCTGCTGCTGTTCGCCCGGGTGAGTTGGTCGAGATTGCCGTGCTTGAGCGGGACTCCGGTGAAAGGCATGAGCCGCTCGTTCATTATGCCTACCAACACGTGCTCTACTTTTCTGACAACGCAGGTATGCAATGGGTCCGCACCCCTGACGGCGGACTCATTTCGGATGGAAGTTTCCCGCTCTTGGGTCAGAGTTTCAGATTGGCATTCGAATTCTCTACTCTGACAAGAATGGCTAGGCGACAATGGTTGCAAGGACTGCGGACACCAGAAGAGGATCCGACCAGCGAGGGCACGTCCAGCGGCCAATCGCCATGAGTTTGGAGGCTCTGGCGACACTCAGGTAGTTGATAGCTAGGCATGCCCGAAGGCGCGAGAAACAACTTTGCAGGCCAGGGCCATTAGGTGTCGGCACTGGGCCTGGGCGATGCGCTCGTCCTCGGCGAGGTCGAGCACGATCCGCAGTTCCATGCGGTCGCGGCCAGCGCGGTCGCGGTAGCGGGTGCCGATGAACCGGCCGATGTCAGTGATCCAAACCTCGGGCCGTGATGCGTGCTCACCGGACGGCAGGCTGTTGGCGGTGCAGTGGTGAGCGCCCTCGCACCAGTCGGGGTGCCCGCCCGTGTCGCGATGGCCGGGGCGGCCGTTGGTGAGGGCGCGGCTCATCGGGTGTTCCGGTACTGGCGAGCGAGATGGTTGAACAGGCGTCGGCCGGTCCGCAGCCGCACGCCGTCGCCTTTGCAACGGCGGCACGGGTGGGAGCGCTTGAGCACGGCGGTGCGGGTGTAGCCGGTCGTCTGGCAGTGCGGGCAGGGTCGGAACGGCAGCAGCCAGCACAGTCCGGCGTAACCGACCGTGACCGCGATCGTGATGAGTAGGAGCGCGGCGGTGAGGGCGGCTGAGGTGGTAGCGGTAGCGGCTTGGGGTGCCATCAGGTGCCTCCGAGGGCCGGATTTTGGGTGCGGAAGGGTAGGCCCGCTACCCGCTACCAGCGGCAATGTTGGCTGGTGGCGTGGGTAGCGGCCGGGTAGCGCAGCCGCTACCGGTAGCAGGGTCGCCGCTACCGGTCGCGGTGGTGAATCGCCGCCTTAATATCGATGAACTTCACGCCTTTGAGGGCGCGGCCGTCCTCTTTGATATTCACGCTCGGTAGTCCCAGCGCGCGGAGTTGGGCTGAGATCGTTTCGGCGGTGAGATCGGCGTAGTGCTCGGGCAGACGAAGGGCGAGCCGTTCGGCCAGCTGAAGCCAGGACAGGCCGTTCTCGCCGGTGAACATCGCCGCGGCGTCGGCGAGGACGTCGCGGCGCTGCCGGGCGACGGTTTCGCCGGCGGCCATGCCGGACAGGGTTCCGGCGTGTTCCCGGATGATCCGGGCGGCTTTGAGGATCTTTTCGGCGTCGTCGGCGTCGGCCAGGTAGGTGCGCACGGTCGGGGTTTCGTCGGTTGCGCCGCGCAGGATGCCCACGCCCTTGTATGACGGCAGCAGCGTGGAACTGTCGTGGCCCTCGCCGTACGCGCCGGACCCGAGGACCAGGTCCGACATCTGCCACGAGCCGGTGCGCAGCGAAAACCTGACCTGGTGGTTGTCGCGGAAGTTGATGAACTGGGTGGCGATCTGCCCGTTGCCGATCCCGGACGGCCGCTGCGTGGCGTCGATGAATATGACCCCGGCGGCCGGGGCGACCTTCACCAGGTATACCAGCAGCGATGCGATCTCCTTGGACTGCTCGCCCAGGTCGAAGTACTCCTGGAACTCGTCCATGACGACCATCCGCACCGGCATCGCATACTTGGGGTTGCGGGCGATGTCGCGGGTGAGCTTGCCGTCCGGGCACACGTCCACCGGCAGCCGCGACAGCTTCTCGTAGCGGGCCTGCACGTCCTCCTTCAGTTCCCGCAGCGCTTCAAGGACCGTTTCGACGGGGTCGCCGTCGCGGGTTATGGCCAGCCCGAACGCGTACCGGTCGGCGACCAGGGAGAACCGTCGCCAGTCGGGTTTGCCGCCCCCGTCGAGCACGGTGAGCTTCACGTACGGGTCCAGCGCCCCGTACAGCGCGAGGGCGCGCGCGGCGAACGTCTTGCCCTGCCGGGGGAACGCCCCGACCAGCATGGAATTCCACATCAGGTCCAGTGCGACCGCACGCCCGCGCTCGTCCAGCCCGAACGGCGCGGGCTGCCAGATGTCGGCGGGCTGGCACCGCAGCAGCGGCGTACGCCCGGCCGGCAAAGCAAGCGGGTCACGGTCGGCGACCCACAGCACGTGACGGCGATGCGAGGTGGGGTCGCGGCTGATGAACACCTGCGACAGTGCCACATCCAGCCCGGATGCGATCTTGTCGCGGGCCTTGACCGCGTCGTCCAGACCCTTGCCGTAGGGCAGGTCAATGACGACCTGGGAGCCGGTGCCGGATGGGTCGCGGGCCATGGTGGACCCGAACGCGATCTGCTGCCCCGCCTTGTCGGGGTGGCCCAACCCGGCGGCGTAGTAGGCACGCAGCACGATGTCCGGGTTCAGCTTCCGGAACCGGGACGCGACCTGCGCTCGCGACACGATCGAGGCTCCGGCGGGCTTGCCGATCGCGGCCAGCCCGAGCCCGGCCAGGACCGCGACACCGGCGGTGGCGTACCACGGCGCGGCGGCCACCATCACCGGCACGCCCACCGCCAGCCCGGCGGCCTCGCCCAGCAGGACCAGGCCACGGAACGTGCGCGTGGACTTGCCCTCGCGGTGGACCTTCTGCCACATCGCACCGTCGCCCGCGTTGGCGGCGGCCTGCTCCAGGATGCGGGCCTCATCGACCCACCACCAGCGCAACTGGCGTCCGGTCAGCTTGAACCCGCCCGCCAGCGCGTAGAACGCGGCCTTGCCCGCGTACCACGGGCCACGCACGGCGTGGAACGCGGCGACATTCGCCCACCGGCCTGCGGTGTTGGCCGTCTCGGCGCGCAGCGCGGGCCAGGAGCGCAGCACCGGCGGGATCACCGCGCGGCGCGGCGCGGCCGGTTCGGGCTGCTCGACCAGCATCCCGCCACGCTGCGGCTGCTCGTCAAGGGCCACGTCGAAGTGGGACATGGCGGGCTGGGCCTGGTCGAGGAGTTCGGACATGCCCGCGTCCCAGTCACGCGGGTTGTTCTCGTCGATTGCCATGATGAGCGTGCACCTTCCTTCAAGGTTGGAGGGGTGTAAGGGGCGTGACCTGCGGTTCGGGCGACTGAAGGTCACGCCCCGGCTAGGGCACTCAGCCTTGGACGGCGCTGGCGGCGCGCTCCTGCTCGATCAGGTCGCAGATGCGGGCCAGGTCGGCGCGGTAGGCACGGTTGAACACACTGGCCACTCCCAGCACGGCCACGGTCACGCCCAGCAGGCCCAGCTCGGCCCAGTTCGGGGCGTCGGCCAGCCACGCCGTGAACGTCACCGACACAGCGACGATGGTGACGAGCAGGGCCACGTGCCAGCGGTGCGCGGAACGCTCCGCGCGCAGCATCAGCACCTGGGCCGGGGTCGGGTTGTCGATGTGCAGCATTCGGGTTTCCTTCCTCTCGGTTCGCCTGTCTGGCGGCCACCGCACCCGCCGCGCGGCAGCGCCCGGCGGGTCAGGAGGCGGCCAGCGCCGCAATCGGCACCCCCGCGCTTAGGCATCGTTAAGTGTTTCCTACAATGTGGACAGTCGACGCCGGTCCGGCCCGGATACATGCGTCGACAGCTTTCCCGGGGGATGTCTGGGAGAGCGACTGCCCGGCGACGAGGTCACAGCCGCTGCCGGGCGGCAGCCTCAGCGGTCACTCACAGGGCTGCGCTGAGGCGGGCTGGTCCGGTGGCGCTCCCCGTGCCGTCACCGGGCCAGCCACCCAACAGCGACAAGCGGACTCCCCTTAACCGCCGTTCAGCAAGTTGCTACGATTTGCGTTGTTAGCCCGATTACGCCCAAGGTCATCGGGTCAGCTGCTCCAAGAAGGGGTTCGAGGAGCGGCCAGCCCACCGCTCTGGACAAGGCGGTGGGCTGGCATTTCTCAGTCCGGGGTGAGACAACGGGCTGAGGGGGTTGGCCCGGTGTCGAGCCACATCGGGCCGGCCGCAAGCGCCTAACGATCTTGTGCGCAATAGCTGACGGTGGCGGTTGCTGGTCCGATCGCAGATCCTTTTTGGATGCCGCGTCGATGGGCTCGTCGTGTCTTCAGCCACCCGGTGTTCACGGGCATCTCCCGGCGGCATCTGCGGCTGGTCTTGGCCGAGGTGGGTCCGGCCTGGGTCGCCGGCCGGGAGGGCCGGCTGCACGAGCGGCGCGGTGGACGTCGACGGCGCGCAGCGGGCGCGGGAAGACCCCTCGACCTGCG
>NZ_JBFAOU010000094.1:0-30364 GCF_040675365.1 Catellatospora sp. NPDC049609
GGGCAGGGTGTCGGTCACAGGACATCTCCGGTGGTCTCGATGGTGAGGACGGGTGCCTTGCCGGCGGCGCGGCGGCACGGGACGCACAGCGGGTGGCCGTCGGGCCCGTAGCGGACGCACTCCTCGTGGCAGCTGGTGCACGGGCCGATCTCGGTCCGGACGGACATGCGCCCGTCGCGCCCGATGGCGAACCCGTTCTCGATGGCGTTGGCCGCGGCCCCAGCGCCCAGGGGGCGGGGCGGGGTGTCCTTCTTTCTGGCCATCACGCAGCCGCCAGTTCGGACAGCAGGTCCGGGGCCAGCGCGGCATCTTCGGCGGCGCGCAGGTTCGCGGTGGCGGTGCGCCAGTACGACGGCTTCAGCTCGATGCCGAGGAAGCGGCGGCCGGTTTCGATCGCGACGTGGCCCTCGGAGCCGATACCGGCGAACGGGGACAGCACCAGCTCGCCGGGGGCGGACCACAGTCGGATGCACCGGGCGATGAAGTCGAGCTGCAGCGGGCAGATGTGGCGCTCGTCGGCGTCGTCGGACGCGGCCCGGACGTTGAGGGTGTTGGTCTCGCGGATGCCGAGCCACACCGGCCGGGCCCAGGCGATCCACTCCTCGTTGGACACGTCGGACTTGACCGGGATCGGGTTGTCGCCGGGCTTGCGGAACTTGAGCAGGTAATCCGGCAGTGCCGGCCGGAGCATGGTCGAGTCCCGGTCCTTTGTGACGAACAGCAGACTGTGGGACTTGGTGCGGATGGCCTGGGCCTGCGGGTCCTTGTCGATGGTGACGCGGCCGTCGAAGATCCAGCCCTCGTCCACGAACGCCTGGACTACCTCGCCGGAGAAGTCGGTCAGGCCGATGGTGCCGTGCATGACCTTCTGCATGGTGATGTCGGCGACGTGGATGGCGGCGACCCGGCCGGGCCGGGTGACGCGCAGCTGCTCGCGGATGATGTACCGGTAGTGCTCGAAGAACTCCCCGCGGGAGCGGCTGTTGGACAGGTCGCGCGGGGACGGCGAGTAGTTGTACAGCTGGGCGAACGGCGGCGAGCACACCGACAGGTCCACGCTGTCGGTGTCGAGCTCGGTCAGGCGCTCGCACGAGTCGCCGAGCAGCAGCCGCCAGCGCTGCCCGGAGTCCTCGCCGGTGAGGTAGGTCGCGTCGTAGGTCTCGGTGGTCACGGCTGGCTCCAGTGGTCGGCGGTGCGCATCTGCGCGACGAGTTCGCCGGTGAACCGGGCGGCGTCGCGCTCTTTGCGGGTGACGTTGGTGGCGATCTGGCCCTCGATGGAGGACAGGACGATGTGGACCTGCACGGGCCGGGTCTGGCCGTAGCGCCAGCAGCGGCGGATGGCCTGGTAGTAGGCCTCGTAGGAGTCGGACAGGCCGACGAAGACCATGCGGGCGCAGTGCTGCCAGTTCAGGCCGAACGCGGCGATGCCCGGCTTGGTGATCAGGTGGCGGATGTCGCCGGCCGCGAACGCGAGCAGCAGCTCGGCCTTGCGTTCGGGCTTCATCGACCCGTGGACGTTGACCGCGTCGGGCAGCGCCCGGGCCAGCGCGTCAGCCTCGTCGTTGAGGCCGCACCACAGCAGCCACGGCTCGGCGGGCTCGTCCATCACCAGCTGGGCCGCGCGGGCGGTCCGCGCGGCGAGGGTGTCGCGGCGTACCTTCGCGCGGCCGCCGACACCACCGAGGTCGGTGGCGAACAGCTGCCCCTCCGGGACCGGGAGGTCGACGTCGATCAGGTGCGGGGTGACGGTCAGGTCGGGCAGGGCGTAGCCGTCGTCGGGGTAGCCGATGTCGGACGGTCGGCGCAGCGCCACGGCCCACGACGCCATCCACCGGAACATCGGCTCGCGGGCGTGGCCCTTGGCCCGCCACCCGTCGGTGTCGTGGATGAAGTACGTCGACAGCATCTCCCGGCGGGTGGCCGCGCCGAGGAACTCGGCGTGGTTGGCCAGCTCCGCGACGTCGTTCGGTGCCGGGGTCGCCGAGCAGGCGAGCCGGCGCGGGGTGTCGGCGAACTGCGCGATGAGCCGGTCGCGGATCTTGCTGGTGACGTCCTTGAGGATCGACGACTCGTCGAGCACGACCGCGCCGAACGCGGTGGCGTCGAACCGTTCGGTCATCTCGTAGTTCGTCACCCAGATACCGGGCCCGTCGACCTGGGCGCCGTCGCGCACGTACCGGGCGGTGATCCCGATCCGGGCCGCCTCGGCGACGGTCTGGGCGCACACGGCCAGCGGCGCGACGAGCAGGGTCCGCTCGGCGGACAGCCGCGCCCATTCGAGCTGCATCCGGGTCTTGCCGAGGCCGGTGTCGGCCCAGATCGCGGCCCGGCCGGCCCGGACCGCCCACGCGACGATGCGGGCCTGCCACGGGTGCAGCGACGGGTGCACGTCGCCGGGGTCGCAGGCGTGGCCGTGGCGCGGGCCAGCGGCGACCTTGCGCGCCAGGAACGACGCGTAGCCCAGGGTCATCTTCGTCACGGCTTCACCTGCTGCTCGGCGTCGTGGGCGGCGGCGTCGCGGGCCGCGCGTGCGGGGGTCTTGCGGGAGCCGCGGCAGTGGTCCTTGCCGCGCTTGGAGTGGTAGGGCAGACGACCGTCATCGAGCAGCACGTAGACCTGTGAGCACCACGGGCAGGGGGCCCGGTCGGCACCGGGCTTGCGGCCCGGGACGCGGTCGGGTGCCTCCGGGCCCGGCACGGCGATGACGCCGGCGCGCATGAGGTCGGTGTAGCGGTAGCCCTTCTCGGTGAGGGCGTACGCGCGGGGGCCGGTGAGGCTGCGGGCCATATCACGCCACCGCCGAGGTGGCGGCCAGGGCGGCGACGACGCGGCCGCCGAGCCACTGGGCGACGTTCGCGGACACGGCGTTGCCTGCCTGCTTGGTCTGCTCGCCGACGTTGCCGAGCACGGTGTAGGTGTCGGGGAAGCACTGGGCGCGCAGCTGCTCGCGGGGCTTGAGCATCCGGAACCAGCAGTCGTCCACGTCGATCGCGGGCTGCACGAGCGCGCCGGAGTCGCGGGTGGACATGGTGTGCAGCGGCTCGCCGGTGGTGGTGGGCCGGTTGGCGCGCCGGTACGGGATGACGAGGGCGTGGTTGCTGCCGCTGGTGACGATGGTCGCCAGCGGGTCGGTGCCCGGGTTGGTGTTGCGGATCCGGCCCGACCGGAACAGCGTCAGGAACGAGCCGGGGACGGCCAGGCCGTGGTGCCCGCCGCCGGCGGCCATGGTGCGCAGCGGGTCGTCGATGCCGTGTGCGTCGCCGTGGTTGCGCAGGACCGTGATGAACGGCTCGGACGTGACCAGCGAGTGCGAGTCCGACGTGGTCATCGCGCCGAGCGGCTCGGTGGTGGTGTCCTTGGTCATGTTCGCGGGGTCGGCGTAGCCGCCGTACTGCTTGACGTACACGGGCGGGATGACGACGCCGTCGGCGGCGGTGCCGGTGCGGGTGTTCAGCGGCGCGGACCCGGCGGGCCACGCGCGGACGTACCCGGAGCCGGGCCGCTCGTAGGTGTGGCCCGCCGCGGCGGCGATGAACGGCTCGGGGCTGACGATGGCCTCGGCTTCGCGGGCGGTGCGGGTACGCATCGGCTCGTCGAGGACACCGGCGGCGGTGTCGTTCCAGGTGCCACCGGCGGGGACGAGCATCGGCGGGGTGGCGACGCCTTCGCCGATCTTCACGGTGCGGGTGGGCAGCGGCGCCCGGTCGAGCGGCAGGGCGCGGCCGTCGCCGTCGTGGTTGACGGTGATCAGGGTCCGGTGGTCGGCGAACATCCGCAGCCCGGCCTCGATCCGTGCCATGGTCTTGGCGGCCAGGGGCGTGGCGCGGTCACCGATGCGGGTGCCGAGGTCGGTCCAGTCGATCGCAGCGGCGGCGGGCAGCACGTACGGCTCGACGGTGTGGCCACGCTCGGGGCAGACGTAGACGTACTGGCGGCGGTACTTGCCGACCTTGCGGGCGCCGGTCGCGCCGAGGTGCTGCTGTTTCCACGCCTGGCGGGAGTCGACGTTGACGCCGCACGCCTGGCACCAGGCCAGGGGTCGGGGCTCGACGTCGGGCAGCGGGATGCCCTTGCGGGTGAACACGAGGTAGAGCCGGTCGCGCCACTGCGGGGCGTAGGGGTTGCCGTCGCCGCCGATGTGCGCCGACGACACGCTGACGTACTGGACGTTGTAGCCGAGCAGGACCATGCCCGACACCCAGTGGTCGAACAGCTCCCACCGGTCGACGTCGGGCACGTTCTCGATCAGGACGGCCTGGTAGCGGTGGACCTCGGTGGCGCGGATGACGTCCCAGAACGTCGCCCGGGTGCGGGTGAACGCGTCGGCCGACACCGGCCCGAACGCCTCGAGCAGGTCGCCCTGCCCGGGGGCGGGGCGGGTCTTGGCGCGGCGGCCGCCGGCCGGGGACACCTCGGTGCAGATCGGCGACGCCCACAGGATGTCGGTGCTGGGCAGCCGCCGCATGTCGTAGTTGTTGACGTCGGCGCACACGTGCTCGGCGTCGCGGAAGTTCGCGGCGTGGGTCTCGATCGCCCGGTCCCAGTGGTTCGCGGCGAGCTTGAGCTCGAGCCCGGCGGCGTGCAGGCCGATGGACGACCCGCCCGCGCCGCAGAAGATGTCAGTGAACGTCAGCACTGAACTGCACCCCCAGGTTGGATCGGACGTCGTTGACGAAGTCCTCGACGAGGTCGCCCGCGCCGGGGCACGGGGTGTCGGACTGGTACTGCTGGGCGGCGTCGCCGGCGCGGCGGATCCGCAGCTGCAGGTGCGGGACCGCACCGCGGGAGTAGGTGACGCGCACGTCGGCGCCGCACAGCGAGCACGTGCCGGCCCAGGCCGGGTTGACGGTCGTGGACAGGCGGACGACCTCGTCGTAGCGGTAGCGGCGGAAGCCGGGGTCGCCCTCGACGTAGAGCAGGCCCTTGCTCGCCCAGCGGTCGAGGAAGTCGCGGTTGGTGCGCAGGATCTGCGCGGCGGTGATCTGCTTGATGAGGCTGCCGGGGATCACATCGGCCCCCCGGCGCGGGCGGGGTCGAGGGTGGCGAGCAGCTGTTCCTGTGCGGCCTGGACGCTGGCGCGGCGGGCCGGGGTCATCTCGGCCAGGACGGCGGACTTGGCGAGCTGGTCGCCGAGTCCTTTGATGACCTGCTCCTGCGCGGTGATGAGGGCGTGGGCGTCGCCGAGCCCGGACACGGCCGAGTCGCGCTCGGTCTCGAGGCGGGCGCAGTCGGCGAGTGCGGCGGCGAGCTGCTCGCGCAGGCCCTCGGCGTCGGCGGTGAGCATGGCGTGCAGGTCGCCGGTGGTGATGGCGGCGTCGCGGTTGCGGCGGGCCAGGGCGCGCCAGTAGCGGACGCGGTCGGTGTAGTGGATCCAGGCCAGCCAGCGGCGGGCACGGCGGACGAAGGTCGTCACCGGTAGTTCCTCCGGTCGGTGCGGATGTCGAGCGCGTTGAACTGCGCGGTGATCTGGTCGCTGTCGGCGAGCCACTGGGCGTGCTGCTCGAGCTGCGCGGCCAGCGGCGCCCACGCGGCGTCGAGCTGGGCGCGGGCCTGCGCGGTGGCCTCGGCGACCGCGGCGCGGGCGGCCGCGCGGGCGGCCCGGGCGGCGCGGACCTGGGTGCGGATCATCCAGCCGACGACCAGCGCGCCGGTGCCGAAGCACCAGACGCCCGCGCCGGTGATGACCGCGTCGCGGTCGACGGGCGCACCGGCGGTGTGCGCGACCGCGGCGACGCCCACCGCGACGGCGAGGGCACCCAGCGCGGCCGCCGTGGCGGCGGTGATGTTGGCGCTGATGAAGGTCCGCATCACGCCGCCCGGTGACGCGGAACGTACTGGCCGGCCGGGGCCGGGCACGCCAGGGTCATCTCGACCGCGTCCGCGGTACGCCGGTCGCGGCGCTCGGCGAGCCGCTCGCGGCACACCGCGCCCAGCTCGACCAGGCCGACGACGACCATCAGCAGCAGCGCCAGCACCGCGAACGCGGGCAGGGTCAGCCACAGCCACCACGGGACGGCAGGCATCCGGTCGGGGCCGATGGGCGCGAGGTCGGCGGCGGTCACCGGCGGCAGGTCGTCGACGACGGGGGTGGTCTGCTCGACCGGCGCGTCAGGGCCCGGCTGGTGCAGCTGGGGCGCGGCGCAGCAGGTGTCGAACCCACCGTGGCAGCCCGACTCGACCTCGCCGGAGGTCGGGCAGTAGTAGAGGTCCGGGCAGGTGGGCGTGTGCTCCGGCTTGTCGATGATGGCCGCGAACGTCTGCGTGTCGTCCCGGTACGCCGGGGCCAGCCACGCCGACGACCGGGCCGCCTCCGCGCGGATCCGCTCCGCGCGGCTGGTGGCGAGATCATCGGCGGCGGTGATCCGGTCGGCTGCGGCGTCGCTGCGGATCGCCGCCGTCGCCAGGTAGACGCCGGCGCCGGAGGCGAGCGCGGCGAGCAGCGCCGCGTACGCCACCTCGATGAGGTTGAACAGCTCTGTGGTCACTCCGCACCTCCGTGGGCGAGCAGGTCGACGGGGCCGCCGTTGGCGAAGTAGAGGGCCACGCGGGTGGTGGACCATCCGCCCCGGCCGTCGGCGGGGTTGGCGATGACGACGTCGCCGCCGAGCACGGCCACGGGCAGCGCGCCCTCGGCCACGCGGTACAGCTCGCCGCCGTAGGCGATCTCCTCGCCGCCGAGCAGGTGCGCGGTGGTGATCTCCGGCGCGGTCGCGGTGGTCGTCACCGGGCACCCCCGGGCGTGGCCTGGACCGGGACGATGACCAGCCGGTTGCGGCCGGTCGCGTACCGGGCGCCGGACGTGGCGACGATCGCGGCGAAGTCGGCGCGGGCCTGGTCGAGGTCGTCGTAACCGACCGAGCGGGTGAGCACCTCGGGGCCGCCCGCGATGATGCGGCGGGTCTGCAGCAGCCAGCCCGGGTTGAGCGCGGACACCATCCGGATCGGCCGGGCCGGCATCCCGGTGCCCGCGGCCACGGGCGCCGGGCCGGGGCTCACCTCGACGGCGAGGATCCGGCCTGTGCCCAGCGGCACGGGCACGAGCGGGTCGTGGGTGGTGTTCACACGAGCCTCCCGACCAGGGCGAAGCGGGCGGCCTGGCGGCCGCGGGGCGCGTGCAGTCCCAGCCGAGGCGGCTGCACGATTTCGTTGACGCGGACGTCGACCGTCCATCCCTCGTACATGCCGTGGGCGTGGTGCATCCGCAGGAACGTCCCGACGCCGTCGAGCACGTCGCAGGTCACCGCCAGGTCGAGGGCCATCGCCCATGCGGCCAGGTCGGCGGGGTTCTTCACGCGCATCCACAGGTGCGGGGAGATGGTGAGGCCGGTGGGGTCGATGCCCTTGGCGGTCAGGTTCGCCGCGATCTCGGCGGCCGAGCGGCGGATGATCCGGGCGGGCTGGGGCAGGCCCTTGCGGATCAGCCGCGCGGTGCGCAGGCCCATCCGGTAGGGCGAGAGCGGGCGGAACAGTGCGGTAACATCCAGGTCGGTGGTCATCGGGAGTCCTCATCTCTCGTGATCCGCTGGTACTTCGGGAAGGCCCTGGGCGGTGGTGCGTCCGGGGCTTTTCTGCTGTCCGGGGTGGGCCCGCCCGGTCGGGGAGGACGTCGGCGGGAGTGACGTCCACCGGGCGGGCCCGGTCAGGGGCGGCCGGTCAGCGCAGCGGCGGCGGGGCCGACGGCGACGACGGCTGCGGGTGCGGGTTCGTGTCGTCGCCGGGGCCGCCGTACGGGTTGGCCAGGGTGTGCATGTCACTCCTCGGGAAGGGCAGGCACGGCCGAGCGCGCGAGCCTGCGGCGGATGAGTTCGACGCCGGACGGGCGAACGCGCGTGGTGTGCGTGGCCTCCCGCTCGCCGTCGGAGTGCTCGTACGACTGCGCCACCACGTGGAAGTGCTCGGCGTAGCGCTGGTACGGCACGTTGTCGGCCATCAGCACCCGCAGCTCGCGCAGCCGGCGCATCAGCAGGTTTCGGCCCAGGCCGGTCTCGGCGTGCAGCATCTTGGCGACCTCGCCGAAGGAGTGCGTGCCGTCGGCGGACTGGTAGGTGTCGTACGCCTCGGCCTTCGGCGCGGCCACCGCGAGCGCAGCCTGGGCGGCGTCGCGCTGCTCGACCGTGTCGGCCAGCTCCCGCAGTGCCGCGACGTACGTCTGCGGCAGGGCAGGCGCCAGCTCGTACCGGCCGGTCCGGCGGATCGCGGGCAGCACCTCGCTGGTGACCCAGCGCTTGAAGGGCCGCGCCTCCGGCTTGCGGCTGCGGAGGATCAGCGAGTAGAGGCCGGACTCGGAGACGACGCCGAGCGGCTGCGGCCCGCCGGGGGTGTCCATGGTGTGGACGCCCCTCTCGTCGGAGTCGAGCAGCGCCACGGACGACCGCGGGTTGCCCAGCTCGAGCACGGCGCACACGTCGGCGGCGACGAACCACGGTTCGCCGTCGATCACGACCGTGCGCACGGTGGCACCCGTGGCCGGGAACCGGTAGACGGCGAGCGCCTTCGGGCCGGGCGGCGGAGGCGGGGTCTGCGGGCCGGCCGGGGGCCGGGGGCCGGTGGCCTGGCCGCTCATGAGCGTCCCCGGACCGGGCTGCGCAGGCCGCGCTCCTTGGCGATGCGGTCGGCCTCGGTGACCGGGACGCGCAGTCGTGCGCGCTTGGCACCGGGGAGGCTGATGTCGGTCACGTGCACCAGCCCGGCGGTGACGAGCTTGTAGGCGCTGGCGCGGCTGACGTCGATCATCTTGGCGAAGTGCTCGACGGTGACGAGGGCGGCCATGTCAGGCCGACTTGCTCTGCGAGGTGGCGGGGAACAGCAGCTCGACCGCGACGCCGGCGAACTTGGCAAGGCTGATGGCGGTGCCGAGCTGTGCCTCGGTTTCGCCCTCGAGCAGACGGGACAGCGTGCTCGGCGGAACCTCAGCCTGGCGAGCCTGCTCGCGGAGGCCGGTGATGCCCTTGGCCTTCATCAGCTCGTCCCAGAGCGGCCTGTTGAACAGGTGCCGCACGGTGTCACGGGTGCGGGAATCACTGTCCCGTGTGCGGGTCACTATCACGAGGGAGACACTAGATGTCCCGGGCGCGGGACACAAGGAGTGAACCGCGCCCGGGACAAAATCAGCCGTTCGGAGGACGGGCGTGGATGTGCGTCTATGCGCTACTGTCCCACGCATGCAACGCGAATCCGTGGCTGACAGCCCCCGCAACGCACGCGCCGTAGCGCGCCGGAAGCGCATCAGGCATGCCCCGTCGACGGGGCACCCGCCGGGGTATCCGCCCAGCTTGCGGGCTGGTTACATTGGTCCCATGGGTGCGACAGCGGGCCGTCCCGAGGACGGGTCAACGTGGTCTAAGTACGTTCGGTGGGCCGCCTCTCGACCGGGCATGAACGTCCTACGCTTGGCACAGTCGGCGAAGGTCAGCCGCTCGTCGCTCTACCGCTGGATGGCCGACGACGGCACGCAGGTCACCATCGAGTCGGCGACGAAGATCGCGACGGCCATCGGCGACGACCCGGCCAACGCGCTCCGAGCTGCGGGGTCGCTGCTGGAAGCGGCCGCCCCTGACATGTCCGACCCCGTCGTCCGCAAGATCATGGCGTACGACGTGGACGACGCGACCAAGCAACTGATGCTCGCCCGGCACCGCGAGAACGTCGAACTGCAGCAGAAGCGCTGGCTCGAAGACGTGGAACGGGACCTTGGCCGGCATACAGGGGCCGCCTGATGGGCAGGAACCGAGACGGCTACATCCGCCAACTGCCCAGCGGCCTGTGGGCCAACACCGTCCGCTTGCCCAACGGCGAGCGCCCCACGGAGACCTTCCGGCTTGAGAGCCAGGCAATCGCTTGGGGCCGCGCGATGAAGGTCGACATCAGCCGCGGCGACTGGATCGACCCTCGCGGCGGAAAGATCACGGTGCATGAGGTCTGGGAGCGGTGGACCAGTAAGCGCCCGCTCGAGAAGGCCTCGGCGGCGCGCGACGCATCGCACTACCGGACGTACGTCAAGCCGAAGTGGGGCCGGGCGCAGATCGGCGGCATCTACAAGCCGGACATCGACGTGTGGTGGCACGCGCTGTCGAAGCGCGAGCCGGTGCCCGTGGGCCCGGCGTCGATCCAGGCGGCGCTCGGCGTGCTGCGCGCGATCCTGCAGTCGGCGGTCGACGCCCGCCTGATCAAGTACAACGTCGGCGCGCTGGTGAAGGGTCCTAGCCGTGTTGCGCACCTCGACCGGGTCCTCGACGACGACGAGGCCGAGTTGCTGCTCGAGAACGCCGAGCGGCGCTTCCCCGGGCGGCCGTACGCCAAGCTGTTCCTCGAGAGCCTGCTCTACGGCGGGTTCCGGTACGAGGAAGGCGCGGCGCTGCTGGGCCAGCACATCCACCCGCGCCGCAAGCTCGCGCACGTGCTGCAGGTGATACAGAAGGACGGCACGATCAAGCCGCACCCGAAGACCCGCGCCGGCATCCGGGACGTGCCCTACGACGACATCCTGTGGCCACGGATCGAGATCCGCATGAAGGAAGTCGACGGCGGCGCGATGTTCCTCGCCGAGCGCGGCGGGCCGCTGCTATACGACCACTGGCGCGACCGGGTGTGGCTGAAGTGCCTGACCCGCGAACGCGACATGACGGCCGACGAGATCGACGAGTGGAAGCGGGCGCAGTTCGCCGCCGGCAAGAAGCGGGCATGGCGGCCGCGGTGGGTGGTCGACGAGCCGATCCTCCGCAATCCGCAGCCGACGCCGCATGACCTGAGGCACACCTACGGCACGCGTCTGGCCGAGGCGGGCGTGCCGCTGCACGAGATCATGGCGCTGATGGGGCACGAGGATCTCGAGTCGGTGCAGCGGTATTTGCACGCGCGCGACGGGCGGTTCGACCGGGCGCGCGCGGCCATGGTCGCGGCGCGTCTCGGCCGGTGATCATGTGTGTCACCCGTATGTCACGATCTTGAGACGGCAGTGGATGAGGGTAGACGAAGGTAGACGTAAATCGCCAGGCAGGGCAGTCTTTCGTCGCATCATCGCAGGTCGCGGGGCAGATTTTTAATCGTTCGGGACGAAGAGGCCGTCGGTTCAAATCCGGCTACCCCGACCGAGGAAGGCCGGGTCAGAGCAATCTGACCCGGCCTTCGGTGTATCCCCCACCGGCCGCGCCGTGTTGATCATGAACCTACGGACGTGGTCGGCGGCGTGTCCCCACCCCGGCACCGTGATCACCGCGCCGACTCCCGAGGGATGGGACGGGGAGGGCGGGATCACGGAAGGGTGGTTCGGGTGCCCGGCAACGGATATCCACTCAACCGATGGTCACGCTGTGCGAACGGTTCTCATAATTACCGCTGAACGCGCCTACGGTGAGTAAGCTTGCCAGCCGTAAGCTCCACCCCTCTGAGCAAAGAGCGAAATCTGCCCCGTGCCCCTTCCCCGCATCGTTGATGATGTCCACGCAGCACTGCGTACCTCGCGCAGCGCGGTAGAGGCGTGCAACGCCACGGTCTCCGTGCTGAGCCGGCACACGCCCGCCCTGATCGAGGCGCTGCTGCACGTGAAGGACCAGCTCCGATGCGTTTCGGCCAGCGGCGCGTGGCAGGTGTTCTCCGCCGTCCCGCTCGGGCACGGTGTCGTCGGCCGGGTGTACGCCAGCGGCAAGCCCGTCACCATCCTCGACGTCGCCAACGACCCCGACTACATCCGGCTCGGCCCGCCGATCACCTCCGAGATCTGCACGCCGATCATCGACCGCACCGGCCACCCGGTCGGGGTGATCAACGCCGAGTGGGCCGAGGCGCAGCCACTGGACGGCTGGGAGGAGACCCTCACCGAGGCCGGGCGGCTGCTCGGGGCGCGGCTGAGCGAGCTCGGCGGGCCGCCCGCGGAGACCCGCAGCGAGCAACTGCTGCGCCACGCCCTCGCGCTGACCAGTGCCGAGACCGACGCCGAGGTGCTCATCCGGGCCTGCCGCGCCGCCCGTGAGGTGACCGGGCTCGCCGCGGCCGTGCTGCTGCGACCCGCCCCGGATCTGGTGCCGGACGAGGACGAGCTGCGCGTCGTCATCGCCGCCAGCTCACCCGAGCCCCGTGACCGGCCCCTGGTCGCCCGGCTCGGCCAGATCGAGCCCGACCGGCTGTCCGCCCTGCTCGACGAGGCCTGCCGGTACGGTGCGTCGTACACGCTGGGCGACCCGGCGGTGCTCGACGCGCGCGGGTTCGAGGCGCTCACCGCCGCGGGCGTACGCACCATGATCGCCGTGCCGCTGGGCGCGGGCACCCCGACGATCTCCTCGTCGGTAGGCGCGCTGGTCGTGCTCGACGAGACCGCGATCGTGCCGGACAGCGCCCTGGTCAACCTGCTGGAACTGCTCGCCGCACAGGCCGGCACGTGCCTGGAGAAGCTGACCACGCTGCGCCGGCTGCACCTGCAGGCCAACTCCGACCCGCTCACCGGGCTGCGCCACGGCGGGCCGTTCGGCGACCGGCTCGCGACCGCCACACCGGGCCGCACGGCACTGCTCGCAATCGACATCGACCAGTTCAAGACGGTGAACGACACGCTGGGCCACGCCGCGGGCGACCGGGTGCTGGTGCAGATGTCCGGCGCGCTCCAGCAGGCGCTGCGGCTGGGCGACGAGCTGTTCCGGGTGGGCGGCGACGAGTTCGTGGCGGTGGTCGACGTGCCGAGCGCCGCCGAGGCGGTGCGGGTCGCCGAGCGCCTGGTCACAGCCGCCCGCGCCACCGGCCGCACGATCAGCGTGGGCGTCGCCATCCAGGGCGAGGACGAGTCCCCCGAGGCCGCCCTCTACCGCGCCGACCAGGCCCTCTACTTCGTGAAGCGGGCGGGCCGCAACGGCGTCCGCCTGGCCCCCGATCCGGCCGCACCCTCCCCCACCGCCTGACCCACCCGCCGCGCACGCCCGGCGCCACCAGGCGGAGATCGTCGGTCCAGGTCGAAATCTGCAGTGAGGCCTCACATCTCGACCCGAACTCGCGATCATCCCCCACCCCGGAGTTAAGAAGGGCACCTTCTACAACGCATAGCGTTAAGAAGGTGCCCTTCCTTCACGTGGGGTCAGCGGGAGAGTTCGGCGGCCAGGAGTTCGGCGATCTGGGCGGTGTTGAGGGCGGCGCCCTTGCGGAGGTTGTCGCCTGTCACGAAGAAGTCGAGGGCGCGGGGGTCGTCGACGGCGCGGCGGATGCGGCCCACCCAGGAGGGGTCGGTGCCCACCGCGTCGATCGGCATCGGGAACTCCCCGGCGGCCGGGTCGTCGACCACGATCACGCCGGGCGCGCCCTGGAGCACCTCGCGGGCGCCCAGCGCGTCGACCTCGGAGCCGAAGACGGCGTGCACGGCGACCGAGTGGCCGGTGACCACGGGCACGCGTACGCACGTCGCGCTGACCTTGAGATCGGGCAGGCCCAGGATCTTGCGGGTCTCGTTGCGCATCTTGAGCTCTTCGCTCGACCAGCCGCCGTCCCTGAGCGAGCCGGCGAACGGGACCACGTTCAGCGCCACGGGTGCGGCGAACGGGCCCAGGTCGTCGCCGACGGCGTGCCGGACGTTGCCGGGGCGGGTGCCGAGCACCCGGTCCCCTGCGATCTTGGCGATCTGGTCGTGCAGCGTGTCCACGCCGACCTGCCCGGCGCCGGAGACCGCCTGGTACGACGCGAGCACCAGCTCCTTGAGGCCGTACGCGTTGTGCAGCGGCGCGATCGCCACGATCATCGCCAGGGTGGTGCAGTTGGCGTTGGCGATGATGCCCTTGGGCCGGTTGCGCACCTGCGCGGGGTTGATCTCGGGGACGACCAGGGGGACGTCGGGGTCCATCCGGAACGCGCCGGAGTTGTCGACGGCGATCGCGCCGCGGGCCGCCGCGATGGGCGCCCAGTAGGCGGAGACCTCGTCGGGGACGTCGAACATGGCGACGTCGACGCCGTCGAACGCCTGCTCGGTGAGCGCGACGACCTCGACCTCCTCGCCGCGCACGAGCAGGCGGCGGCCGGCCGAGCGCGGGGACGCGATGAGCCGGATGTCGCCCCACACGTTGCGGCGGTGGCTGAGGATGTCGAGCATCACCGTGCCGACCGCGCCGGTGGCACCGACGACGGCGAGGGTGGGCAGGTTGGCGTTGCTCATGCCTGCTCCTCGCTGCGCTCGTCGACGGCATGAGCTCTGCTGAGCTCCATGATTCGCTCGCTACGCTCGCTCATGGGTTATCGGCCGGTCCCGCCGTACACCACGGCCTCTTCCTCGCCGGCGAGCTCGAACGCGTCGTGCACGGCGCGCACGGCCGAGTCGAGGTCGGTGTCGCGGCAGACCACCGAGATGCGGATCTCCGAGGTGGAGATGATCTCGATGTTGACGCCGGCGCGGGCGAGCGCCTCACAGAAGGTGGCGGTGACGCCGGGGTTGGAGCGCATGCCCGCGCCCACCAGGGAGATCTTGCCGATGTGGTCGTCGTAGAGCAGGCCCTTGAAACCGACCCGCTCCTGCACCTTCTGCAGCGCGGTCATGCCGGTGGGGCCGTCGACCTTGGGCAGGGTGAACGAGATGTCGGTGCGGCCGGAGGCCTCGGTGGAGACGTTCTGCACGATCATGTCGATGTTGATCTCGGCATCGGCCAGCGCGCGGAAGATCGAGGCGGCCTCGCCCGGCTCGTCCGGCACCGAGACGATCGTGATCTTGGCTTCGCTGCGGTCGTGCGCGACGCCGGTGATGAGAGCTTGCTCCACGGGAAGGTCCTCCATTGATCCAGTCACCAGGGTGCCGGTCTTGTTCGAGTACGACGAGCGGACGTGGATCGGCAGCCCGAACCGGCGGGCGTACTCCACGCTGCGCAGATGCAGGATCTTGGCGCCGGACGCGGCCAGCTCGAGCATCTCCTCGTACGTGATCTGCTCAACCTGCCGGGCGTTGGGCACGATCCGCGGGTCGGCGCTGAACACGCCGTCGACGTCGGTGTAGATCTCGCAGACGTCGGCCTTGAGCGCCGCGGCCAGCGCCACGGCGGTGGTGTCCGAGCCGCCGCGGCCCAGCGTGGTGATGTCCTTGGTGTCCTGGGCGACGCCCTGGAAGCCGGCCACGATCACGATCGCGCCCTCGTCGAGCGCGCCGCGCAGGCGGCCCGGGGTGACGTCGATGATGCGCGCCCTGCCGTGCACCGACGTGGTGATCACGCCGGCCTGCGAGCCGGTGTACGAGCGTGCTTCGTACCCGAGGTTGTGGATGGCCATGGCCAGCAGCGCCATCGAGATGCGCTCACCGGCGGTGAGCAGCATGTCGAACTCGCGCCCCGGCGGGAGCGGGCTGACCTGGTGGGCCAGGTCGATCAGCTCGTCCGTGGTGTCGCCCATCGCCGAGACGACCACGCAGACGTCGTTGCCGGCCTTGCGCGTCGCGACGATGCGTTCGGCGACCCGCTTGATCCGCTCGGCGTTGGCGACCGATGAGCCGCCGTACTTCTGCACCACGAGTGCCACGGTTGCCGGCTCCTCTCAACCTCGGGTAGGTAAGGACGCAGTCAGCTTAGCGGCGGGCCAGGGGCCCGATCGCGGGTCGATCCCAGCAGTCGGGCGAAGTGCCCGGGGATTTTCGAGATCCTTTTCCGTACGCCTTCCGCTGCCGTGCAGTCGCCCGCGCGACTCCCATCGGCGCCGTAGGAATTTCACGTGTGTGACACGCGCCACACACTGTGAGTTGCCTGCGTATCCTGCGATCTTGCGTAACCCGGGGCGCGTCAGCCGCGGTATCGGGCCCGCGGGGTCGAGAATGGGCGCGTGCGCCGGGCTGTCCTCACCGTCTCCTGTCTGATCGCCGCCTGCTGGGCGCTGTCCGCCTGCGGGGGGGCGACGCCCCAGGCCACGCCGCCCTCGCCCGCGGCCCTCACCGCCCCGCCCGGCCCCACCGAGCCGCGGGCGCAGCTCGCGGCCCGCGCGGCCGCCGCCAAGGACCTGCGCCAGGTGGCCCTCTACACGTTCAAGAGCCCGAAGCGGCCGGACCGCCGGATCACGCTGACCCGCGCGCTCGACGGCACCTGGCGCATCGACGTGCCGGGCGGCGCGCACAGCGGCGCGGTCGACCTCGCCCTGGTCTTCGCTGGCGGAGCGCTGCACCAGTGCGCCCTGGCGGCGGGCAACCATCCCTACTCCGGCTGCGTGAAGGTGGCCGGCGGCCTGCCCGCCAAGGCCGACGTGAAGGTGCAGCACCTGTTCACCGACTGGCAGAACCTGCTCACCGACCGGCGGCTGGCGCTGGCCGTGGCGGAGGTGCCGCCGCTGCCGGGCGCCCGCGGCAAGTGCTACTCGGTGGAGTCCTCCGCGGCCAGCCTCAACCTGCCGCTCGACGCGGGCATCTACTGCTACGAGACCGACGGCACGCTGACCGCCGCCCGGGTCGGCTTCGGCACGCTGCTGCTGGAGGGCACGCCGGGCGTCGCCCCGCAGACCGCGCAGCTGCCCGGTCCGGTCGTCCCCGGCCAGCCGCTGCCGCTGAACGCTCCGCCGTCGCCCAAGCCCTCGGCCAGCACCTCGGCCTCCCCGTCGGCAAAGCCCTGAGCCCCGCGGCGACCCCGCTCCGCTGTCACGCGCCGGACCGCGATCACGGACTCCCGCATAGACGTTGGCCTATTACATCGACTCCCACGTGATCGAACTCGATGTAATAGGCCAACGTGATTCAAAACGCCACCGCCGCGGCCCATACCACCATTCTCCGGCGCCCGCTGCCCCTGCCGCGCCGCGCGTGGAGATCACGTGAAGGAAAGCGACGGCACGCCGAAAAGGGATGGAGAAAGGCGGCGTACCCGCGCTGGAATCGCAGCCATGGGCTTACGCGACAACCTGATCCCCCCGCCCGGTCTCCCCCGCCGCCTCGCGGTGCAGAGCGTCTTCGCCGGCACCGGCTACGGCACGTTCCTCACCGGGAGCGCGGTCTTCTTCACCCGGGTGGTCGGCCTGCGGCCGCACGAGATCGGCATCGGGCTCTCCCTGGCCGCCGCCATCGCGCTGGTCACCGCGGTGCCGATGAGCTCGCTGGCGGACCGGTTCGGGGCGCAGCGGATGTGGGTGGTGGGCGCGGTGCTGCAGGGGCTGCTCTTCGCCGCCTGGCCGTTCGCGCGCGGCTTCTGGAGCTTCCTGCTCGTCATCGCCTGCGTCGAGATCGCCTCCACCATCGGGCAGGCGGGGCGCAACGTGTACCTCATCGAGGCGCTGGAGCCGGAGACCAGGGTGCGCACCCAGGCGTTCTCGCGGTCGTACCTCAACGTCGGCTGGTCGGTCGGGGCCGGGCTCGCGGCGCTGGCCCTGGCCATCGACACCCGCCCCGCCTACTACGCGCTGGTGCTGGTCAACAGCGTGATCCTGCTGCTGAACGCCTGGCTGAGCAGCCGCCTGCCCGCGGTGGCGCGGGCCGCCGCGCGGGCCGGTGCCGGGCGCCGCCGCGAGGTGTTCCGGGACCGCCCGTTCCTCGCGGTGACCGCGGTGTGCGCCGTGCTCACCTGCTACATGACCGTGTTCATGGAGGTCGCGCCGCTGTGGCTGCTGACCCACACCGACGCGCCGAAGTGGTGGCTGGGCGTCATGACGGTGACCAACACGCTGATGGCGACCACGATGCAGGTGGCGCTGACCAGGAGCGCGCACACGCTGGGCGGCGCCGCCGCGGCGATGCGCCGGGCCGGGCTGGTCGCGGCGCTCGGCTGCCCGGTGTACCTGCTCGCCGGGGTGACCGCGGGCACCGTCACCATGACCCTGCTGCTGGTGGCGACGGTGCTGCTGACCCTGGCCGAGATGTGGCAGTCGGCCGGCGCGTGGACGGTCGTGGCCGAGCTGGCCCCGCCCGACCGGCGAGGGGAGTACCAGGGCGCCTTCCGGATGGGCGGCTCGGCCCAGTCGATGATCGCCCCGGCGGCGCTGATCGCGCTCGCGGTGACCTCGGGCGGCTGGGGATGGCTCGCGGTCTCCGCCATGTTCGTCGGCGCGGCGCTGCTGATCGGTCCGGCGATGCACCGGGCCGCCCACGCCCGGCCGGAAATGCGCAGCGTGCCGGTTCAGGTGCCTGCCTGACGGGACACGCCGTCCCACGAAGCGGACATCGGCTCGCATGGGTGCCCGACGGGCGTAGAGTGGCCGACATCATGTGGTGCGCGAGCCTGCTCCTTCGCCGCCGCGACGAGGTCTGACCGACCGGCACCTCGTCGCGGAGTAGCGACGTGTGCTCGCCCGCTGGTCCCATCCGCGTTTCCGGTTGCCCGCGCCGACTGTTGCCGGGTCAACGAAATCTCGAAGACGGCCGATGTCGCCTTGGGCACATTCCGCTGTCGGACCACGCGCGAACCACCTGACGTCAAGGAGCATGGAAGCCATGTCTGCTGCTGCTCAGCGCCCCAGCAAGATGCCGTACCAGCGCTATCGCGGGTATCACGAACAGTTCCAGGTCGAGGTCGCCGACCGCACCTGGCCCACCCGCCGCGTCGAGGCCGCCCCGCAATGGTGCGCGGTGGACCTGCGCGACGGGAACCAGGCCCTGATCGACCCGATGTCGCCCGACCGCAAGCGCCGCATGTTCGAGCTGCTGGTCCGCATGGGCTACAAGGAGATCGAGGTGGGGTTCCCCGCCGCGAGCGAGACCGACTTCACCTTCGTACGGCAGCTCATCTCCGAGCGGCTGATCCCGGACGACGTGACCATCCAGGTGCTGGTCCAGTGCCGGGAGCACCTGATCGAGCGCACCTTCGAGAGCCTGCGCGGCGCGAAGCGGGCCATCGTCCACTTCTACAACTCGACCTCGACGCTGCAGCGCGAGGTGGTGTTCGGCCTGGACAAGGACGGCATCACCGCGATCGCGACGGACGGCGCGCGGCTGTGCCAGAAGTATGCCGAGATGATCACCCCCGACACCGAGATCCGGTACGAGTACTCCCCCGAGTCCTACACCGGCACCGAGCTGGAGTACGCGCTGGAGGTGTGCTCGGCGGTGATCGACGTGATCGACCCGACGCCCGAGCGCCCGCTGATCATCAACCTGCCGGCCACCGTCGAGATGGCCACCCCGAACGTGTACGCCGACTCGATCGAGTGGATGCACCGCCGCCTGCCGCGGCGTGACTCGATCATCCTGAGCCTGCACCCGCACAACGACCGCGGCACCGGCGTGGCCGCCGCCGAGCTGGGCCTGCTGGCCGGCGCGGACCGGATCGAGGGCTGCCTGTTCGGCAACGGCGAGCGCACCGGCAACGTCGACCTGGTCACGCTGGGCCTGAACCTGTTCAGCCAGGGCATCGACCCGCAGATCGACTTCTCCGGCATCGACGACGTCAAGCGCGCCGTGGAGTACTGCAACCAGCTGCCGGTGCACGAGCGCCACCCGTACGCGGGCGACCTGGTCTACACCGCGTTCTCCGGCTCGCACCAGGACGCGATCAAGAAGGGCCTGGAGGCGCACGCCCGCAAGGCCGACCAGGCCGGCGTGCCGGTCGACGCGTTCGAGTGGGGCGTGCCGTACCTGCCCATCGACCCGCGCGACCTGGGCCGCTCGTACGAGGCCGTGATCCGGGTCAACTCGCAGTCCGGCAAGGGCGGCGTCGCGTACATCATGAAGTCCGAGCATCAGCTGGACCTGCCGCGCCGGCTGCAGATCGAGTTCTCCGGCGTGGTGCAGCGCCGCACCGACGACGCGGGCGGCGAGGTCACCCCGGCCGAGATGTACGCGATCTTCGCCGACGAGTACCTGTCCGACCGTCGCCTGGCGGTGCGGTCCTACTCGGTGGCCACGGTCGACGGCAAGGTGGAGATGTCCGCGGAGGCCGATCTCGACGGCGGCGCGTGTCGCCTGACCGGGGTGGGCAACGGCCCGATCGACGCGTTCGTGCACGCGCTGGCCGACCAGGGCGTGAGCGTACGGGTGCTGGACTACGCCGAGCACGCGCTGACCTCCGGTGGCGACGCGCAGGCCGCCGCGTACGTCGAGTGCGAGGTGGACGGGGACGTCCGCTGGGGTGTCGGCGTCGACGCCAACATCGTGACCGCCTCGCTGAAGGCCGTCGCCAGCGCCGTCAACCGGCAGTAGGCACCGTCAGGGGCACCTGCCGCGCTGCAGCACGCGCGGGAGGTGCCCTTCCTGCTGCTCGGGGGCCCGCTCCCGGCGGCCCAGCCGCACCCCGCCGCAGGAGAACACCGCCAGCACCGCGGACACCAGCAGCACTCCGGCGCACCACAGGCCCGCCGCGCGGAACGCCGCGCCGAGCGGGCCGGGCTGCTCGTACTCCTCGCCGGACAGCCCGACGACCAGGGGCAGCGCCGCGACCGCGAGCAGCGAGCCGGCCCGCGCGGCCGTGTTGTTGACGCCGCTGGCCACCCCGGCGAAGCGCACGTCCACCGCGGCCAGCACCGTCGCGGTCAGCGGCGCGACGAACACGGTCAGCCCGAGCCCGAACAGCAGCACCCCGGGCAGCAGCGCGGTCACGTAACTCTCGCCCGGATCGGCCATGCCGATCAGCAGCACCCCGGCGGCGCAGCACAGCGGGCCCGCCGTGAGCTGCGGTCGCGGCCCCAGCTTCATGGCCAGCTTGCCGGACAGCTCCGAGCCGGCCAGCATCAGCAGCGTCATGGGCAGGGTGGCCAGGCCCGCCTGCAGCGCCGAGTACCCCATCGCCTCCTGCAGGTAGATGACCAGCAGGAAGAAGAAGCCGCCGAAGGCACCGTAGGTGAACACGGTGTAGAGGTTCAGCACCGAGAAGACCCGGGAGCGGAACAGGTCCAGCGGCATCATCGCGGCGGCCCCGCGCGCCCGCTCCACGCGCAGGAACCCGATCGCCGACGCCAGCCCGACGGCGAACCCGGCCAGCACCGGCACCGAGCCGAACCCGTGCTCCGGCCAGGCGATGAGCGCGTAGGTGACCCCGGCCAGCGCCGCCGCCCCGAGCAGCGCCCCGGCCACGTCGAACCGGCGGTCCACCTGGACGTCGCGGCTCTCCGGCACGTACACCAGGCTCAGCCACACGATCAGCGCCGCGAGCGGCAGGTTTATCAGGAAGATCCAGCGCCAGGACACCTGGTCGATGAGCACCCCGCCGACGAACGGGCCCAGCGCCGTCGTCGTGCCCGCCAGGCCCGACCAGGCGCCGATGGCGGGTGCCCGGTCCTCCTCCCGGAACGACGCCTGCAGCAGCGCCAGCGAGCCCGGTGTGAGCAGCGCACCGCCCACCCCCTGCACCACCCGCGCCGCGATCAGCGTCTCGACGTTCGGGGCCAGGCCGCACACCAGCGACGCCACGGTGAACCAGACGACGCCGGTGAGGAAGACCCGCCGCCGGCCGAAGTGGTCGCCCAGCGCGCCGCCGAGCAGCACGAAGGCGGCCAGGGTGAGGGTGTACCCGTTGATCACCCACTGCAGCTGCGCCAGGCTGGCGTTCAGCTCCCGGCCGAGCGTCGGCAGCGCGACGTTGACCACGGTGGAGTCGAGGAAGACCATGCCGGAGGCCAGCACCGCGGCGGCCAGCGTGCCCCGGCCCGCGGCGCTGCGCATCCGCAGCGCTCCGTCCACTCGCCCCATTCTCGTCGGGAGTCCGACGCCGCGCCGCGGAACGCGATACCGGCCGAGTGTGAAAGCTGCTCGTAAGGTGAGCGGGTGCGAACCCCCAAACCCCCCAGACGTACGAGGATCATCCTGTTCCTGGTGGCGGCCGCCGTGGCCGCCGCATGCGGTGCCGATCCGGCCGCCCCGGGCGGCTCGGGCGCCCAGCCCGGCGGCGGCAACGTCGACCCCAACGCCGGCAACAACGCGCTGGCCTCGCTGAACACCCTGAAGGTCGCCGAGTCGCGGCCGATGACCGGCTACACGCGGGAGAAGTTCCCGCACTGGAACAAGGCCGGCTCCAACTGCGACGTCCGCGACACCGTGCTGGCCCGCGACGGCAAGAACATCAAGCTGAGCGGCTGCAACGTCACCGGCGGCGAGTGGAGCAGCGTCTACGACGGCGCGAAGACCACCGACCCGCTGAAGGTCGACATCGACCACATGGTGCCGCTGGCCAACGCCTGGCGGTCCGGTGCGGACGCGTGGGACAACGACAAGCGCTCGGACTTCGCGAACGACCTGGAGCGGCCGCAGCTGTTCGCGGTGTCGGCCAGCAGCAACCGGTCCAAGGGCGACCAGGACCCGTCCCAGTGGAAGCCGCCGAATCGCGACTATTGGTGCACCTATGCGCAACACTGGATCACGGTGAAGAGCTACTGGAAGCTCACCGTGACCAAGGCCGAGAAGACCGCCCTGACCGACATGCTGGGGACCTGTGTATGAGTGAGCGCAGCGAGCGAATCAGGATCACCGGTGCGGCTCATGAGTGAGCTGATCACGAACATCGTCGCGGGTCCTGGCGGAGTCATGACCGACGAGGTGGGCGTGGTCACCGGTGAGCTGACGCTCGCCACGGAGCTGGGCGGCGACGGCACCGCCCGGCTCCGGGTGCAGTACCTGGGCGCCGAGGAGTGGTACACGGTGACCGGCGCGACCGTGCCGGTCACCGCCCCCGAGCAGGCGCAGTCGCTGCACCGCCTCGCCGTCGGCCTGCTGCACCGCCCCGAGGGCTGACCTCGGCGGTCAGGGCTGGTCGGCGGCGCGCTTGCGCAGCGCCAGGGCGATGCTGGCGCCGATGATGAACAGGGCCAGCAGCGAGTACACCAGGATGCCGGTGACCTCGTCGAAGAAGTCGTACGGCGGCTCCTGCGCCGCCTCCTGCGCCACCGCCACCGGCTCGTGCTCGGGCGCGGTCAGCGCCACGGCACGGTCCTCGCCGAGCGAGCCGTCGGCCGCGACGCCGACGGGCTCGACGGCCGCGGCCCGCGCGGACGGGGCCGCGAAGACGTCGGAGTGGGTGCCGGGCACGTTGCGGGTGCAGCGCCCGGTGTCGTACACGCACACCGGGTAGGTGGCCAGGTTGTCGGTGACGATCCGGTCGTACGCCCCCTCGACCGTCATCGCCACGTGCGGCTCGGCCGGCTGCGGGCCGGTCAGCCGCATGGTGAGGCCGAGCCGGCGGGAGGCGCCCGCCGGCAGCTCGACCAGGCAGGCGTCGCCGTCGTCGTCGGGGCAGTCGGTCCAGGTCACGTCGTCGAAGCCGGTCGCGGCGGGGTCGGCCACCCGCAGCCGGGCGGGCACCGGGCCGGAGTTGCGGTAGACCACCCCGAGCGCGGCGGTGTCGCCGGTGTGCAGGTAGACCGCGCTCTGCTCGGCCGTCGCCGAGACGTCGGTGTACGGCGGCGACGCCACCGTCACCGGGAACGTGCCGGACACCGCCGCGGTCCCGGCCGCCGCGGCGCTCACCGCGACCCCGCCCGCGGCGCCGTGCGCGGCGTTCTTGCGGGCGCGCAGGTCGAGCCGGATGGCGATGCCGTCACCGGGGGAGAGCCGGTCGACCTTGCAGGTGGCGGTGGTCCTGGTGTGGTCGCACCAGTCGGCCGAGGCCAGCTCGACGCGGCTCGCGGCGGCCCCGGTGAGGCGCAGCCGCAGCATGACGCGGCTCAGGTCGTGGCCCGTGGTGTTCTCCACCCGCACCACGCTGTCGCCCCCACCGAGCTCGGTGGCGGTGATCGTCGCGGGCAGCCCGAGGGTCAGCCCCGCCCGACCGGCCGCCGCCGCGGGCAGCGGCACGCTGACCCCGAGCACGGCCGCGGACAGTACGGCGATCCAGGAACGACTCACGGTTGCCTCCACAGGGCGAGCACGGCGCAGGAGGGAGGCTACCCGCTATCCGGACAAGTCTGGCCAATCCGACACGCGCTTCGGAGCGGCCCGCCGTATACGAAAGGCCGGGCACGCAGACGCGTGCCCGGCCTTCGCCGACGTCATCAGCCGAGCGCGAGCTCGAACGTCACGTTCTTGCGCTTGGGCACCCGGAACTCCGACGCCGAGGCGAAGTCCTCGCCGCCGACGAACCTGCTGCCGCCCTCACCGGAGTGGTACTCGAACTTGATGTTCTGCCCGCCGACGAGCTGGCGCGCGACGGTCACGTTCGGCTCGTCGAGCCACCACGTGCCGACGATGTCGCCGGTGGTCGCGTTCAGGGCGATCAGGAAGCCGCTGAACGGCGTGGTGCTGGACACCGTCACCGTCACCCCGGCCTCCATCCGGTAGTCGTAGGTGGTGGTCCCACCCGCGACCACGGTGACCACGTCGGCGCGGTTGCGGTTGGCCTCGCCGCCGCTCCACTGCGTGGCCTGGCCGTACACGTCGAACAGCAGCGGCCACTGGTACGGGCCGAGCTTGTCGATCCGGTAGTGGCCCTCGTCGCCGATGGAGAAGGCCCCGAACCCGCCGCCGAGGCCGACGGGCTCGCCGGCGACGCGGACCGAGCCGTGGGACAGCGCGGTGCCGTCGGCTCCGAAGACCTGCCCGGTGATCACGCCGGCCCGGTCCATCTTGATGACCGGCGGCGTCACCGTGTCACCGGACGCCACCGTGAACCGCACGGCCCGGCGGAGGTCGCCGGTGCCGCCGCGCTGCCCGACCCACTGGGCGCCGTAACCGGCCGCCCCCTGCGGCCAGGCCAGCAGCTGGTAGGTGCCCGCACCCTTCCACAGCACCTGGGTGACCTTGCCGTTCGCATCGCTGACCTCGCCGCACCCGTCCGGCATCCGGACCAGTTCGGCGAGCACCGGCACGAGACACACCCCGGCCAGCGGCCGGCCGGTCGCGGCGTCCACCACGGTGGCCGTGACCCGCGCCAGGGGCTCCATGACGAGCTGGACGTGGGTCTGCTGACCGGCGGTCACCGTCACCGACGTGCCGTCGAACGAGTAGCCGGCGGCGTTCGCCCAGATCTCGTGCGTGCCGATCGGGATGGTCGGGTAGACGACCTCGCCGTTCTCGGTGTCCCGCGCGTCCACGCCGATGCTGGAGGTGAAGTTCAGGATCGGCTGGCCGGTCTTGCCGTCCACGGCGGTGAGCCGGACGCTGCCCGTGGGCAGCCGCTGGTCGTCGACCGTGGTGGTCTGGCCCTCGGTGACGGCGAACCGGGTCGCCGCAGCGGGGTCGACCGTGCCGTGGGCGTACTGCTGCAGGAGCAGGGCCCCGCTGGAGAACTCCACGGTGTAACCCGTGCCCACCGGCACCTGCGCGAGCTGGTAGCGGCCGTCCTCGTCGGTCTGGGCGCTGCCGAAGAACAGGCTGTTGCTGACGTACACGTCCACGCCGGAGACCGGCGCGCCCGCGGTGTCGGTGAAGCGGCCCCCCAGGCTGCCGGTGGCCACCACGGTCTCGTTGACCGTCACGGTGCCGCCGGCGGTGACCGCGACCACCGTCGCGGCGTCCCGGTCGAGCGTGCCGGGCGCGTACTGGCTGAACGAGCCGTTGTCGAAGCGGACCACGTAGTTGCCCGGCACGACCTGGACGCTGAAGTTGCCGTCGGGGTCCGTGCTGCCGTAGCCGGAGGAGCTGTAGTCGACGGCGTCGACGCTGACGAAGGCGAACGGCACGCCCGCCCCGGCACGGTCGACCAGACGGCCGGTGACGGTGCCGGTCGGCAGCAGCTCGTCGTTGACGACCGCGGTGCCGCCCGCGGTCACGGTGATGAGGCTCGCCGTCGACCAGTCGCTCTTGCCGTAGGCGTACTGCGACGGGTGGCCCGGGACCTCGAAGTTCACCCGGTACCTGCCGGCGGGCACGTCGGTGAACTCGTAGCGCCCCTGGTCGAACCAGGAGTGGCCGGAGTAGTCGACGTCGTCGCCGTAGAGGTAGACGGCACCGCCGGTGACCGGGGCTCCGCCGTCGGTCAGCAGGCCGGTGACGGAACCGGTGTCCGCCGCGTGAGCCGGGCCGGTGAGCCCGGTCACCGCCAGGCTCGCGCCCAGCAGCACTGCACCGAACCGGCGCAGCATGGATCTGCTCATGTTTACCCCGTAATGCATGAGAGGGATGGGAATGTGTCGGGGCGATGCCCGGCACGGCCCGCAGCGTAGCGGGGCCATGCGACACCCCGCTGCCCCATTTTCTCGCCCTGCGGCGCGGGGCCGTCAGGTGAAGATCGCCGCCGCGAAGTCCTCATCGGTCAGTGGGCTGGGCACCACGCCGGCCAGGTTCTTGTCGAAGACCAGCACGTCCGGGCCGTGCACCAGCGGCAGCGCGGGCAGCAGCTCCAGCAGCCGCGCGTTGAGCTGCCGGTACTGCGGCACCCGCGCCTCCGGCTCGCCGGTCGACTCCACCTGCTTGAGCTGGTCGAACAGCGCCGTGTCGGTGAACCCGAACTCGTCGCTGCGCTGCGCGAACAGCGTGCCGAGGAAGTCGTACGCCTCGCCGTAGTTGCCCACCGCGCCGAACAGGTGCAGGTCGTGGTCCCTGCCCCGGGTCACCGCGTGCAGATATTCCGGCGTCCACGGCAGCTCCGACCCGGCGACCTCGATGCCGACCGCGCGCAGGTCCGCCGCGATCAGGTCGAAGATCTGCTTCGGCGACGGCAGGTAGTTGCGGGTCACCCCCTGCGGGTAGTGGAACCGCAGCCGCAGCCCGCTGCCGTAGCCGGCGGCGGCGAGCAGCTCCTTCGCGCGGGCCGGGTCGTGGGCGTACGCGGCGACGTCGGGGTTCCAGCCGGGCAGCGTGTCGGGGTGGAAGTTCAGGGCGAGCTTGGCGCCCGCCGGGAACGCCTCGGTGAGCAGGCGCTGCCGGTTCACCGCGTACGCGATCGCCTGCCGCACCTCGGGCTTGGCCAGCGCCGGGTTGCCGGCCTGGTTGATGCCCAGGTAAAGGGTGTTGAACGCGGGCCGGGGGACCACGTGGTAGCCGAGGTCCGCCAGCTCCTCGCGGTCGGCCGGGGCCACCAGGTCGTAGCCGTCGATCTTCCCGTCGAGCAGCGCCTGCCGGCGCACCGCCGCCTCCACCACCTGGAAGTGCAGCTGCTTCACCTTCGCCTTGCCGCCGTGGTAGCCGTCGAACGCCTCCAGCTTCACCAGGCCCGCCCCGCGGTCCCAGGAGACGAAGCGGTAGGGGCCGGTGCCGACCGGGTTGCCGCCGTACGCCGGGTAGCCGCCGCCGACGACGCGGTCCGCCGCGTACTTCTGCAGCGCCGCCGGGCTGGAGATCGCGAACGACGGCAGCGCGAACGCCGCCGGGAACCGGCTGCTCGGCCGGGTCAGCGTGATCTCGACGGTGCCCGGGTCGCGCGCGGCGCACGACTTGAACAGGCTGGCCGGCAGGCGGCTGGACCGGTTCTTCGCGAACCCGCCGAAGATCGTCTGCCAGTACGCGGACAGGTCGCCCGCCTGCAGCGGGCCGGAGAAGTGATACCACCGCTGGAAGTTGACGCACACCGCCGCGGCGTCGAGCGGCGTCCCGTCGTGGAACGTGACGCCCTGCTTGAGGCGGAACGTCCAGACCGTGCCGGTGGCGTCGACGCCGAACCGCTCGGCCAGGCCCGGCCCGGTGCGGGCGCCGCCCGGCTCCGGGCGCACCAGCGTCTCCAGCACCTGCCGGGTGATGCGCAGCGACTCCGCGTCGGCGGCCAGGGCCGGGTCCAGCACGCGCGGCTCGCCCATGCCGAAGACCAGCTTGTCCTCGGTGCTGACGGCGGGCAGGCTCGGCGCGGCCGACGGCGCGGTCTGCCCGCCGCCGTCGTCGGTGCAGGCCGCGGTGGCCAGCAGGATCGCCGCCACCACCGAACCGATCCGGAGCCGACGCGTGCCCACCGAGGCCACCCCTGTCCCATGTGAGTGACAACCCGACGACACCGGGTCACCGACTGCGGTCGACCCTAACGGCGGTCGATGGCCTCACCTACCGGGCGAGCGCGGTTGATATCGAACTGGTACGCGCCCGGACGCCCGCCCCCACGGGCCGGGGCGGCGGAGGTGACCACGGCCGCGCGGGACTCCGCCGGACGGGCCGGACCGGGCGCGGTCCAGCAGCCCGGTGGTCGGACCCGCGCGGTACGGTAGCCAGCGACGTTCAAGGAGGTGTACGCCCGTGGCGCTGGCGCTGTACCGCAAGTACCGGCCTCGCACCTTCGCCGAGGTCATCGGCCAGGAGCACGTCACCGAGCCGCTCATCCAGGCGCTCAAGACCGGCCGGCTCAACCACGCCTACCTGTTCTCCGGCCCGCGCGGCTGCGGCAAGACCACCAGCGCACGCGTCATGGCGCGCTCGCTGAACTGCGCCCAGGGCCCCACCCCGGAGCCGTGCGGCGAGTGCGACTCCTGCCGGGCGCTGGCCCCGGACGGCCCCGGCTCGATCGACGTCATCGAGATCGACGCGGCCAGCCACGGCGGCGTCGACGACGCCCGCGAGCTGCGCGAGCGCGCCTTCTTCGCGCCCGCGTCGAGCCGCTACAAGATCTACATCATCGACGAGGCGCACATGGTCTCGTCGGCCGGTTTCAACGCCCTGCTCAAGCTGGTCGAGGAGCCCCCGGAGTACGTCAAGTTCATCTTCGCCACCACCGAGCCGGAGAAGGTGCTCGGCACCATCCGCTCGCGCACGCACCACTACCCGTTCCGGCTCATGCCGCCCGGCGTCCTCCGGCCGTACCTGGAGCAGCTGTGCGCGAGCGAGGGCGTGGCGGTGGAGCCGCTGGTGCTGCCGCTGGTGGTGCGCGCGGGCGGCGGCTCGGCCCGCGACAGCCTCTCCGTGCTCGACCAGCTCATCGCCGGTTCCGGGCCGCAGGGCGTCACCTACGCCCGCGCCGTGGCGCTGCTCGGGGTCACCGACAACGCCCTGATCGACGAGATGGTCGACGCGCTGGCGGCGGGCGACGGCGCGGCCGCGTTCGCCGCGATCGACCGGGTCGCCGAGGCCGGCCACGACTCCCGCCGCTACGCCAACGACCTGCTGGAGCGGCTGCGCGACCTGATCATCCTGCGGCAGGTGCCCGACGCCGCCGAGAAGGGCCTGGTCGACGTCCCGGAGGAGCAGCTCGCGCGGATGCGGGCGCAGGCCGGGCAGCTCGGCTCGGCGACGCTGTCGCGCTGCGCCGACATCGTGGCCAACGGCCTGGTGGAGATGCGCGGCGCGACCTCGCCGCGGCTGCTGCTGGAGCTGCTCGCGGCCCGCATGCTGCTGCCCGCGGCCGACCCGTCCGGCACCGCCCTGCTGCAGCGCCTGGAGCGGCTGGAGAGCGGCTTCGTCCCCGGTGCGGCGACCCGGCCCGCCGCCGACGCGCCCACCCGGGCCCAGCCCGAGGCAGGTCACGCCCAGGGCGACACCATGGCCGCGGCCGGGCCGGCCGGCTCGGGTCGCGCCGCCGCGCGCGAGGCGGCGGCCGCTGCGGCGCGCAACGCCTCGGCCGGCTCGCCGCGGCCCGCCGCGGCCGCATCGGGCGAAGGCGCCGCGCACAGCGCGGATCCGGCGCCGCGTGCCGCCGGGCCTGTCGGCGAAGCCGTCCCAGCGGGAAGCGGCGCCACCGCCCGCGACGCCGCTCCTGCCGGAAGCGGCGGCCGTGACGGCGGCCCCGCCGGATCCGGCGCCCCGATCCGGGAGAGCGCCCCGGCGGACACCGGCGCGCCGTCGCGGACCGGAGCGGTGCCCGCGAGCAGCGAGGCCGCCCGGCGTGCCGCCGAGTCGTGGGCCGAGCCCGAGCCGGCGGGCGGCCGGGCCGCCACCGGCGCACCCGCCGCCCGCACCGCGTCCGCACCCCCGGCATCCCCACCACCGGCATCGGCCGCACCGGCCGGCGGGCCGGACAACGCGGTGGCGGTACGCCGGTCGTGGGACGAGATCGTGCGCATGGTCGGCCGCAACAAGAAGAAGGCGGCGGCGTTCGCCCGCGAGGCCGTGGTCCGCGACATCGAGGGCAACACCCTGGTGCTGCTGTTCAAGCACCGCGTCCACGCGAACGGCGTGGAGAACGACCCGGCTCCGCTGCTGGAGGCGGTGCACCAGGTGCTGGGCGGCAACTGGCAGCTGCGCTGCGAGGTCGGCGGCGACCAGCGTGCCGGGCAGTCCCGCGCCGGCGCGGTCGCCCCCGCCTCGGCTCCGCCGCGCAACGCGCCGACGCGGACCGCCGACCAGGCGCGGCGTCCCGCCCCGGCCTCCGGTGACGACTGGCCCGCCACCGCCCGCCTCGGTGGGGCCGCGCCCGCCCAGCAGGGTCGCCGGTCCGCCGCCGTGGACGACGGCCCGCCGCTGGACGAGCCGCCCTACGACCCCGAGTACGACGGGCCGCCACCGCGCACGATCGAGGGCTTCGACCCCGGCGACGAGCCGACCGATGAGATCGTCGACGCCGCCACCGCCCGGCAGACCACCGAGCAGGCCGCCGTCGAGTCCCTCCGCACCTCCTTCGACCTCGAAAGACTCGACTGACCCCCGCCCGCCCACCGGCCCGGCCGGCCGGGCCGGCTGGCCCGCCTGCGGCAACTCTTAAAGACTCGCGGCCTCAGGAATTTCCTGAGGC
>NZ_JBFAOU010000095.1:0-30210 GCF_040675365.1 Catellatospora sp. NPDC049609
ACCGACGAGCAGATCACCACCGAGCTGGCCGACGCGGCCGCCGAGGGTGTCAAGCGCGGACGGAGATCACCGTCCGCGGCCCGCGCCGTGCTCCGGTCAGCGCGCCCAGGCGGTGTCCGCGCCGACCTTGCCGGGGGCCGGGTTGCCGGGCAGGTTGAGCACGTACACCCGCAGGTTGCCCTTGCCGGAGACGGACGCGGTCAGCGTGCCGCCCGTGACGGTGACCGAGGTCCCGGTGACCGCGTCGGTGTAGACGCCGTTCGGGATGCCCGTGAAGGTGGCGGTGCCGGACACCGCGACCAGCGCGAAGCTGTCCACGCCGCCGCTGGTGTACCGGCGCTTGAACGCCATCTGCCCGCTCACGCCCTCGGTGGAGTACTGCCCCATCTGCAGCGCCGGGACGGCCCGGCGGATCTGGTTGAGCCGCTGCACGTGCTTGACCAGCGGCTTGCCCAGCGTGGTGGCGACCGGCCCGGAGGCGCTGCCCACCACCCCGAAGTCGGCGGCGCTGACGCTGCCCTCCAGGTTCGCGCCGTAGTACGCCCGGCCGGTGTTCGCCAGCGGGCAGCTCGGCCCGCAGTCGATCTGCCGGCCGGCCTGGAACTCGATTTCCGAGCCGTAGTACAGCGTCGGCACGCCGCGGAACGTCCACATCAGCGACACGTTCTCGGCCCAGGCGTCGGTGCCCCCGGCGTAGCGGGTGCTCGACTTGTTGGGGCCGTAGTCGTGCGAGTCGACGTACACCACGTTGTAGGTGGCGTCGTTGACGCTGTCGTCGGAGTCCTTGCCGTTGTTGAACGCGTTGGGCGCGTCACCGAAGTTCATGTGCATGCGCATGTCGATGATGTTCATGCCGGAGAACCTCGTCCGGTCGGGCGCGTGGTAGACGTTGCCCTGCAGGAACGCGTTGGTGCTGGTCGGCTGGTTGCCGGTGCCGAGATTGTTCTCGTGGTTGAACTGCTCGATGGCGGCGGTGGCGTCGTCGGCGCTGTAGGTCGCCCGCTCCTTCCAGGTGAAGAACTGGGCGGAGTGGTTGACCGAGCCGCGGTTCCACTTGTCGTTGACGAACGCGGCGACCTCGCCGAAGACGTAGAAGTCCTTGGCCTTGGCCGCGCCGTACTTGCTGATCAGCTTGGCCTCCAGCGCGGGCAGGAAGCGCCGGTTCCAGGTGACGCGCGGGATGTGCACGGCGGTGTCGATGCGGAACCCGTCCACGCCCATGTCGATGA
Source organism: Catellatospora sp. NPDC049609 (assembly GCF_040675365.1). NCBI lineage: Bacteria > Bacillati > Actinomycetota > Actinomycetes > Micromonosporales > Micromonosporaceae > Catellatospora > Catellatospora sp. NPDC049609. The sequence continues at coordinate 1,230 of NZ_JBFAOU010000095.1, forward strand.
ACCGGTTGTACGCGTCGATCAGGTACTGCTGCACCGCGGCGTTCTCGGTGTTGAAGTCGGCCAGGTCCTCGTGCAGCCAGCAGCTGCGCGCGTCCTCGCCCTCCCAGTTGCCGATCCAGCACTGGTGGAACAGGCTGGCCGGGAACATGCCCGAGGTCGGGTTGGGCCACTGGCAGTGGTAGACCTTGTAGCCCTCCTGGCTGTAGCTGCCGATGAACACGCCCCAGTTGCGGCAGGTGTTGCCCGCCGGCTCCGGCGTCGACCACAGGTCGCCGGTGTAGTGGCTCTTGCCCGAGTTCGGCTCGACCGACTTGCCGTCGTAGGTGAACGACGGGTTGGGCACGTCGTAGTACCAGCTCCACTGGGTGTCGCGCACGCCGTACACCTTGGGCGTGAACAGGCCCTTGGCGCCCCAGCGCGAGCTGTGGTTGTAGACCACGTCCTGGTAGATCTTCAGGCCCTTGGCGTGCGCGGTGTCGATGAGCTGCTGGTACGACGCGCCGGGCGACTCCAGCCGGGCGTCCACGCGGAAGAAGTCGTAGCCGTGGTAGCCGTGGTAGTCGTAGTCGGACCGGTTGAGCACCACCGGCGTGATCCAGATCGCGGAGAAGCCGAGCGCCTTGATGTAGTCGAGCTTGGCGATCAGGCCGGAGAAGTCGCCGCGGAACATCGGGTCGTCGTTGGCGGCGTTGCCGGACTTGGTGTGCTGGCTGCCGCCGCGGTTGTTCGTGGTGTCGCCGTCGTAGAAGCGGGCCGTCATCACGAAGTAGATCGAGTCCTTGCGCGGGTCGCCGCCGAGCATGGTGCCGGTGGTGGCCGGCGGCGGGGTGCTGGGCGACGGCGAGGGGGGCGGCGACGGGGACGGGGACGGGGACGCGGAGGCCGACGGCGACGGTGACGGGGCGGCGCCGCACGGGTCGCCGACACCCTTGACCCCGCCGGACACGGTCACGTTGCCGGTGCCCAGCGCGTAGTTGGCGCCGCCGTTGTTGTCCCAGGTGCCGGAGCCGTTGTTGAACACCACCTGCAACCCGGTGGCCGTCCCCAGGTCGATGGTCTTCTTGCGCCACCCGGTGCAGGCGCCGTCCATCGCCACGCCGGGCACCGTGGTCCACGCGCCGCCGTTGGGCGCGTAGTGGATGTTCACGGTGGTCCAGCTCGTGTTCGGACGGTAGAACACGGTGACATTGTTGCCCGGCGACGGCGACGGGGCGGTGCCGCACGGGTCGCCGACGCCCTTGACCCCGCCGGACACGGTCACGTTGCCGGTGCCCAGCGCGTAGTTGGCGCCGCCGTTGTTGTCCCAGGTGCCGGAGCCGTTGTTGAACACCACCTGCAACCCGGTGGCCGTCCCCAGGTCGATGGTCTTCTTGCGCCACCCGGTGCAGGCGGCGTCCATGGCCACGCCCGGCACGGCCGTCCAGGCCCCGCCGGTCGGCGCGTAGTGGATGTTCACCGTGGTCCAGCTCGTGCTGGGACGGTAGAAGACGGTGACGGTGTTGGCGGCCGACGCGGGCAACGTCAGCAGCGGGACGAGGCTCGCGACGAGACCGGTCAGGGCGAGCGCCATTGCTCCCCACCGGGCGCGAGCACGACGACGTGCGCTCACGGCAGCTCCTCACACGAGGCCGTGCGCCATCGACGGAGGACGCGTCAGCGGAGCGGCGGCGGCCACCGTTCTTGCGCAAGGCAATTGAAAGTTTCTGAAAGCTAGCAACAGTTTTCAGGCATGTAAAGACCGCGACACATCTATGGCATGCGCTTGACCCGCGACACCAGCTCCGCAGCGGTCCTGAAAGACCTTTCAACCCCGAGGGGGTACACCCCGACGCGCCACTCGCCGCCACGGGCCTGCCGGGCGGCGGGCGCGGCTGGAGATCGTCGTTTCTGGTCAGGAAGTGTTTTCGGGGCGCAGTTTCTGACCGGAACCGGCGATCTTCACGGCCAAGGGCCGGTGGTCAGCGGGACGGGGCCTCAGTCGAGCAGGCGGGCGCCCAGGGGGTGCTCCAGGACGATGCCGTCCGGGCCGGACTCGACGCGGTAGGCGTCGGCGCTCGGCGCGCAGGTGACCGCCTCGGCGAGCTCGGTGCCGACGTAGTGCAGGCCGGTGCCGTCGTCGGTGGCGTAGCCCGCGGGCAGCAGACCGGAGCCGATGTACTCGGCCAGCCGTTCCCGGCGCGGCTGGCCCGGGTAGTCGTGGTGCACGCCGTTGCTGTACGGCAGGAACGCCAGGCCGTCGGTGACCGGGTCCAGGTCGTCGGAGAACGAGTCGGTGCTGCCACCGACGTGCCAGCAGATGCTGCCCGCGCTGCCGCCGCCGAGCACCACGCCCGCCTCCCACGCGTCGCGCAGGATCGCGTCGAGCCGGTGCGCGCGCCAGACCGCCAGCAGGTTGACCACGCTGCCGCCGCTGACCCAGATCAGGTCCTGCGACAGCAGGAACTCCCGCAGGCCGGGCTGGTTGGGCTGCGGGAACAGGCGCAGGTGGGAGACCCGGTGCTCGGTGTCGGAGAACGCCCCGTGGAACGCGGCGATCGCGGCCGGGTCGTCGCCGACCGCCGTCGGCACGTAGCAGATCCGCGCCCGCGGCACGCCGGTCAGCGACACGGCGTGATCGAGCAGCTGGCTGCGCCTGCGCGGCGGGCTGCCCGGCAGGGGTCGCAGCAGTCCGGACGTGGCGAAGATCTGCGGTGGTCGTGGCACGCGCCCGATCATGCCACGCCGACGACCTTGCAGGTGCCCCGCGCGGACCGATCCCGGTCCGCCCACACCGCCCGCTGGTCGCCACGGCTGCCGTGTGCCGCACGGCCGCGGCAGGATCGGCGGATCGGCGCAGTCGCCAGGCCCGCGCGGGTCAGACGGCGTACTGCTCGACCAGGCCGGCCAGGATGTCGCGGGTCCGGTGCAGCGAGTCGAGCTGGGTCTCCACCCGGCCCAGCTCCGCGCGCAGCCGCTCGGCCAGCCAGGGCGTGCGGATCGCCTCCTCGGTGATGCACGGCAGCACGTCGTGGATGGTGCTGCTGGACAGCCCGGCGGCGAGCAGCGACTGGATCAGCGCCACCCGCTCGACTGCCGTGGCGGGATAGTGCCGCTGCCCGCCGGAGCTGCGCTCGCTGGCCAGCAGCCCCTGCTCCTCGTAGTAACGCAGCGAGCGCGCGCTCGCGCCGGTCGCGGCCGCCAGGTCGCCGATCCGCATCGGTGTCTCTCCCGTCACAACACTTGCCCTTGACGTCAATGTTAGGTTTTACCGTACCCGCATGACGACGACGATCGACCTCCTGGGCTCGCTCCGGCAGCCGACGACGCTCGCCGGCCTGCCGCTGAGCAGCCGGTTCGCCATGGCACCGATGACCCGGTTCCGCTCCCCCGGCGGCGTGCCGGCCCCCGAGGTGGCCGCCTACTACCGGCGCCGGGCCGAGCACGGCGTCGGCCTGATCATCACCGAGGGGGTGCTCGTCGATCATCCCAGCGCCGGGCACGAGACGACCGTGCCGCGGCTCACCGCCGGTGCGGCCGAGGACGCCTGGCGGCGGGTGACCGGCGAGGTGCACGCCGTCGGCGGCCGGATCGCCGCGCAGCTGTGGCATCTCGGCAGCGCGCGCGAGCCGGTGGACGGCATCGCGGCCTGGACCCCGTCGGGCGTGCCCGGCGGCCGCGCGATGACCCTCGCCGACGTCGACACCCTGCTCGCCGCGTACGCCGACGCCGCCCGCGCCGCGGTCCGGGCCGGGTTCGACGCGGTGGAGATCCACGCCGCGCACGGCTACCTGCTCGACGAGTTCCTCTGGCCGCACACCAACCGCCGCACCGACCGCTTCGGCGGCTCGCCCGCCGCGCGGGCCGCGTTCCCGGCGGAGGTGGTGCGGGCGGTCCGCGCGGCGGTCCCCGCCACGATGCCGGTGATCGTACGGTTCTCCCAGTTCAAGGAGCGCGACTTCACGGCCCGGATCGCGGAGTCGCCCGCCGAGCTGGCGGTGCTCCTGGACGCCTTCGCCGCGGCCGGGGCCGACGTGCTGCACGCCTCGCAGCGCAGGTTCGCCGACCCGGTGTTCGACGGCTCGCCGCGCAACCTGGCCGGCTGGGCCCGGCACCTGACCGGCCTGCCCGCGATCACCGTCGGCTCGGTCGGCCTGACCCGCGACTTCCTCGGCTCCGACGACCTGCGCGAGCTGCTGCGCCGCCATGACGCGGGCGAGTACGACCTGGTCGCGCTCGGCCGCGTGCTGCTCGGCAACCCGGCGTGGGTGACGCTGGCCGCGGCCGGTCGCCTCGACGAGATCCGCGACTACCGCAAGGCCGACGAGGACACGTACTTCTAGGCTCCCGCCCAGCCTGTGTCCGATATGGAACAGCCGTCTACTTGGGGACAGATCAGCGGAAACGGCGGCCCTAGCATCGACGCACGTGCAGTTCCTTAGGTGAGGGGAAACCATGAGGGCGTTGCGCACCATCGCGGCGGGGCTGTGCCTGCTCGCCGCCACGGTCCTGGCTCCGGCGTCGCCGGCGGCGGCCGTGAACCCCGGCGCGCCGGGGCTGATCGCATTCATCAGGGGCGGGAACCTGTTCGTCGCCGAGCCGTCGGGCGCGGTCTGGCAGGCCACCACCGGCGGCGGCTACCTGTGGCCGCGCTGGCAGCCCGGCACGGGGGGCGGCCTGGCCGTCCTGCGGCACGGCGACCTGTACTACGGCCACTACAGCGCCACCACGCACACGTTCACCGCCGACCAGCGGATCACCACGACCGGCCACGTCGGCGCCGGGGCCTGGTCGCCCGACGGCACGAAGCTCGCGTACGCGTACGGCCTGAGCGTCTACGCGCCGACGATCCACATCGCCGACTTCGCCGCACCCGGCGCGGCCGCGACGAGGGCCGTCGTCAGCAGGGTCGAGACGCGCCTGAGCGCCGCGGCGCGACGGCTCGCCCAGGGCCTGCCGGCCAAGCAGCCACGGGCGGCGGCCGCGGCGACCGGCTGGGACGTGCTGCACGACTCGCTGGCGATCGCGTGGTCGCCCAACGGCCGCTGGATCGCGTACCCGAACGGGGAGTGCTGGGCGATCTTCGACGACTGCCTGTCGGTGCTGGAGGTCGGCACCGGCGAGGAGTGGTGGGTCGCCGCGTTCGGCGGCGGCGGCGCGACGCTCGACGGGTTCGCCACCGTGCCGGCGTTCACCGCCGACTCGTCGCGGGTGCTGTGGACCCAGCAGACCCGGCCGCGCTTCGAGCCGGACCCGCAGGTCGGGCCACTGCAGGTCATGTCGGCGCCCGCGACCGGCACCGGCCCGGCCACGCAGGTCGGCGTGAACTGGGAGCACTCGGCCGTCCCGTCACCGGCCGGCGACGGCAGGGTCCTGGTCACCGCGGGCCGCAACGGCAAGGCGTGGGTCACCCTGCGCAACGGCGCCACCCGCACCTTCCTGCACCAGGGGTACGAGCACGACTGGCAGGGCGTCTGACCACACCGGACGGCAGCACCCCGCCGCGGGACCGGTCCGGTCCGGCGGCGGGGCTGGCGCGGGGGTCCTACCCTGCACCTCAGACGCAGGGAGGACATCGATGACGGACCAGCTTCCGCCGCCCCAGGGACAGCCGCCGTACCCGCCGTATCCGCAGTACCCGCCGTACAACACCTACGCGATCCTGGCGCTGGTGCTGGCCATCTTCGTGTTCCCGCCGCTGGGCATCTACTTCGGCGGCAAGGCCAAGCAGCAGATCGCCGTCAGCGGCGAGCGCGGCGTCGAGTTCGCCACCGCGGCCGTCGTCATCGGCTGGGTGCTGACCGGCCTGTTCATCGCGATGTTCGCGGTGTGGTGCGCGATGTTCGGCATCTTCGCCAGCACCGCCTCGACCGTCGGCGCCTGAGCCGCACCGCGGTGCGGGTTCTCCGGCCCGTGGGATGCGTGGGTTCCGGTCGTGAAGTGGGGTCTGACCACACTTCTCGACCGGATACGGCGATCTCCCGACGGAGCGCGGCCCGTCCGGCGCAGTCTGCTGTCCACACGGGACTGCGGCGGGCGGGCCGTTCCGCTACCGTGACGCGCGACCGGACCGACGAAGGGAGCGCGCGGTGCAACAGGACCTCTACCTGCGGCTGTGGCAGGAGGAGCGGGCGGACATCCGCCAGCGGCTGCTGCTGGCCGTGGTGTGCAGCGCGGCCTGTCTCGTCGCCGGAGGGCTGCTCCTCGGGCTGGCCCTGGTCGCCGTCGTCGGCCAGGACGCCGCCGATGCGATGGGCGTGCTCATCCCGGCCGCGTTCACGCTGATGGGTCTGGGCGGTGCGGGCTGGGCCGTGGTGGCGATGTGCCGCCGCGACATCGCCGAGCACCACCGCCGGGCCGCGCAGCTGCAGCGCACCCTTCCGCTGCCGGTCGACGTGCAGCTGCAGGAGCTGCCGCCGCCGCGCTCGCGCACCGGGCCGCGGCCGCAGAGCGGTCAGGGCCTGCTGACCAGCCTGCACTTCGTCCACTGGGGCGTGTTCCTGTGCGGCCTGACCGCCCTGCTCGTGGCCACCAGCGGCTGACGCCCCACGGGCCGGAGCTGCGCCGCCCAGCGCGTTCCGGCCCCGACCAGGCACGGACCGGGGCTGCCCGGCCCCGCGCGTTCCGGCCCGATCAGGCGGGAGCCTGACTGCCCCGCTCCGCGCGTTGCGGTCCCGGTCAGGCGGCGGGCGGCACGCGGTCGAGGATCGCGGTCAGGTCCAGGCCGGGCGGCAGGGTGCCGAAGGCCAGCCCCCGGTCGCCCGCGAGCCGGGAGGCGCAGAACGCGTCGGCGACCGCGGCCGGGGCGTGCCGGACCAGCAGCGACCCCTGCAGCACCAGCGCCATCCGCTCGACGAGCCGCCGCGCCCGCAGCTCCCGCTCGCCGGTGTCGGCGAGCTCCTTGCGCAGCTCCTGCCACGCCTGGTCGAGCCGGTCGTCGCCGCCGAGGCCGAGGCCGACCTCGCGCTCGTACGCGGCGAGGCTTTGCGGCTCCTTGGCCAGCGCGCGCAGCACGTCCAGGGCGTTGACGTTGCCGGACCCCTCCCAGATGCCGTTGAGCGGCGCCTCGCGGTAGAGCCTGGGCATGCCGGAGTCCTCGGTGTAGCCGTTGCCGCCCAGGCACTCCAGGGCCTCGGCGACCATCGCGGGCTGCCGCTTGCACACCCAGTACTTGCCCAGCGCGGTGGCCAGCCGGGCGAACTCCCGCTCGGCGGCGTCGCCGCGGGCCGCCCGGTCCACCGCGCCCGCGACCCGCAGGACCAGCGTGGTCGCCGCCTCCGACTCGACCGCGAGGTCGGCCAGCACGTTGCGCATCAGCGGCTTGGCCAGCAGCGGCCCGCCGAACGCGTGCCGGTGCCGGGCGTGGTGCACGGCCTGCATGAGCGCGGCCCGCATGCCGGCCGCCGAGCCGAGGCTGGAGTCGAGCCGGGTCAGCGACACCATCTCGATGATGACCGCGACCCCCCGGCCCTGCTCGCCGACGAGCCAGGCGACGGTGTCGTCGAACTCGGGCTCGCTGCTGGCGTTGCTGCGGTTGCCGAGCTTGTCCTTGAGCCGCTGGATGCGGAACACGTTGCGGGTGCCGTCGGGCAGCACCCGCGGCACCAGGAAGCACGACAGCCCGCCGGGCGCCTGGGCCAGCACCAGGAACAGGTCGTTCATCGGCGCGCTGGTGAACCACTTGTGCCCGCGCAGCAGCCAGCTGCCGTCGCCGGCCGGGGTCGCCGTGGTGGTGTTGGTGCGTACGTCGGAGCCGCCCTGCTTCTCGGTCATGCCCATGCCGGCCAGCAGGCCGCGCTTGCCCTCGGGGGCGCGCAGGCCGGGGTCGTACTCGCGGCTGGTCAGCAGCGGCTCGAACCGGGCGGCGAGGTCGGGCTGGGCGCGCAGCGCGGGCACCGCGGCGTACGTCATCGACACCGGGCAGGCGTGCCCCTGCTCGACGACGCTCCACACCAGCAGCCCGGCGGCGCGGGCCACGTGCGCGCCGGGGCGCGGGTCGGCCCAGGGGCCGCCGGCCAGGCCCTCGCCGATCGCGACGCGCATCAGCTCGTGCCAGGACGGGTGGAAGTCGACCTCGTCCACCCGGTTGCCGTACCGGTCGTGCGTGCGCAGCACCGGCTCGTGCCGGTTGGCCTCGTCGCCCCAGCGCTGGGCCCGCTCGGTGCCCGCGAGCCGGCCCAGCCGGTGCAGGTCGTCGAGGTGCCAGCCGGCCCCCTCGCGCACCACGGCCTCCCGCAGCGCGGGGTCGGCGGCGACGTCGTGCCCGGTCAGCGGCGGGACCTGGTTGCGGACCTCGTGGGTGGCGGCCATCCCCACATCCTGCCGCATCGACTGAACGAGCGTTAGCCCTCGGCCGCCGGTGCCGTGGCGTCCGGCAGCGTGGGCGCGGTGTCCGGCGGCGCCGGCGCGGCGTCCGGGCGCGGCACGCGGACCAGGCGCAGCCAGCCGGCCACGTTGCCCAGCGCCACCAGCACCAGGGCCAGCAGCGCGAACGCGAACCCGCCCTGGTCCTGCACGAAGTCGCCGACCTGCTTGCCGGCGGGCAGCGGCGCGGTGATCTGCTCGCGCAGCCTCTCCTCGATCAGCACCCGCGCCGTGGCCTGGTTGACCAGCAGGAACAGCGCGCCGATCGCGGCGATCACCGCGACCACCCCACGCCGGGTGCGCGCCCGCCCGACCCCGACCGTGACCAGCACTCCGATCACGACCAGCACCAGCACCGCACCCGCCAGCGGCTGCGGCGGCAGCACGTCGTCGCGCCGCTGCCCGGCCGGCCGCAGGTGGTCGGCGGACACGTCCGGCGTCCCGCCGGTGGCCAGGTCCCACCCCGTGTACGTGGTCGTGCCGCCCGGCGCCGCCCGCCCGTACCCACCCGGCGCGTCACACGACACCGCCAGGAAGGGCGCCAGGAACAGCAACCCCGCCAGCACCAGCCCCGCCGGCGAGAACAACCGCCCCCATCGACCCATGTCAAGCTTCACCCCGCCACCCTAAGCCCGCTCACCCCCCGTCGGGGATACTCGGGCGGTGCTCGAGGAACTGTGGATCACGGCGGCGCACGTGCGGGCGCTGGACGAGTCGGTGCCGGGGCTGGTCACGGGGCTGTTCGTGACCGGGTCGGTGCCGCTGGGCGACTACCGGCCGGGCCTCAGCGACATCGACTTCGTCGCGGTGACCGACCGCCCGGCCACGGCCGACGAGCTGGCCGCGCTCGCCAAGGCGCACGCGTCGCTGCCCACGGGCGGGCCCGACTACGACGGCATCTACCTGACCAGGGCGCAGCTCGCGGCGCCGCCGGCCGGGGACGGCACCGCGCCGCAGATCCTGGCGGGCGACTTCCAGCCGGCCAAGCCCGGTGGGCAGTTCAACCCGGTGACCTGGCTGGAGCTGGCCCGGCACGGCCTGCCGATCCTGGGCGAGCGGCCGCACGTCGCGCTCGACGCGGCTGCGCTGCGCGACTGGCTGCTGGGCAACCTGGCCGGTTACTGGACGGACTTCGCGGGCCGGGCGGCGGCGCAGTTCGCGGCGATCCCGCCGGAGACGCCGGTGCCCGCCGAGTCGGTGCGCTGGGGCGTGACCGGCGCCGGCCGGCTGCACCACACCCTGGCCACGGGCGAGGTCACCTCGAAGACGGGTGCGGCGGAGTACACCGCCGAGCACTTCCCGCGGTGGGCCGGGCTGTGCGAGCGCGCCGCCCGCTCCCGCGCGGGCGAGGACGAGCCGTTCACCGCCGCCGACGGCACCGCCGCCACGGAGCTGATTTCCGCCGTGGTCGCCGACGCCCACGCCCGCCACGCCTGACCCAGCGGCTCAGTCGTCGGGGAGCAGCTCGCGGGCGGCGTCGAGGATCTCGGGGGGCATCGCGCAGGAGCGCCGGTGCGCGGTGTCGAGGTGTACGGCGGTGAGCACGGTGACCGCCGCGGTCTGTCCGGCGGCGTTGCGCATCTCGTGGCGCAGTTTCAGCACCTTGTCCCGCACTTCCAGCAGCGTGGAGGTGACGATGACCGTGTCGCCGGCGAACAGTTCCCGTTGGTAAGTGATGTGCTGCTCCACCGCCGCCATGCCGCGCGACGCCGCCCTGAGGTAGTCCGGCGTGATGCCGACCGTGTCGAAGAGGTTCCAGGTGGCCTCGTCGAACTTGCCGACGTACCACATGACGTTCATGTGCCCCATGTGGTCGCAGTGCCACGGGTACACCACGCCCCGGTAGGTGAGCACGGCGTCGGCCATCGCACGCTCCTCCACGATCAAGCACTGTCCAGCATATCTGAACGATCGATAAGTGGATCGCGGCGCTCAGGTCACGACAAGGTCAAGCGCACCCGCCACGTATTCACATTAATCGTTTCGATGGCTAGTCTGCGCTCGCCGGTAACCCCCGGCACGCCCTGCAATCCGTTGAGGAGCACAGCCTTGCGCCCGTACGCAGCAATGCGCGCCCTGCTCACCCTCGCCCTCGCCGGCACCGCGCTGGCCGCGGCGCCCGCCGCCAACGCGGCCGCACCCGGCGGCGCGTCCCAGCCCGCACCCGTGGCCGCGGCCGCCCTCGCCGCCCCGGACATCTCGCTGACCAACGTCAAGGCCCACCTGCAGCAGTTCCAGAACATCGCCAACGCCAACGGCGGCAACCGTCGCTCCAACACCGCCGGATACACCGCGTCGGTGAACTACGTCTACGACAAGCTGGTCGCGGCGGGCTTCAGTGTGGTGAAGCAGAACTGCACCTCGGGCTGCACCAGCGGCGCGGGGCCGAACGTCATCGCGGACTGGCCGGGCGGCGACGCGAACACGGTCTACATGTTCGGCGCGCACCTGGACGGCGTCGCCGCGGGTCCAGGCATCAACGACAACGCCTCCGGCTCGGGCACCGTGCTGGAGCTGGCGCTGACCCTGGCCGCGACCAAGCCGTCCATGCTCAACCACGTCCGGTTCGGCTTCTGGACCGACGAGGAGCAGGGCCTCAACGGCTCGGAGTTCTACGCCAACAGCCTGCCGGCCACCGAGCGCACCAAGATCAAGGGCTACTTCAACTTCGACATGGTCGCCTCCACCAACGGCGGCTACTTCATCAACCGGATCACCTCCAGCCTGGGCCAGACGCTGAAGGCGTACTACGACGCGAACTTCCCGGGCCTGGCCCCGGAGGAGAACGTCGAGGGCGCGGGGCGCTCCGACGACGCGTCGTTCAACGCCGTCGGCATCCAGACCTCGGGCGTGGCGGCCGGCGCGAGCGCGAACAAGACCTCGGCGCAGGTGGCCAAGTGGGGCGGCACCACCGGCGACTACGACCCCTGCTACCACGCCTCGTGCGACACGTACCCGGCCAACATCAGCGACACGGTGCTGAACCGCTCCGGTGACGCCGCGGCGTACGCGCTGTGGACGCTGGCCACCGGGACGCCCGCCACCACGGTGTGGCAGGACACGTTCGAGACGGCCACCGGCTGGACCGCCAACCCGAGCGGCACCGACACCGCGACCACCGGCACCTGGGAGCGCGGCGACCCGGCCGACACCAACTCCAGCGGCATCAAGCAGCTCGGCACCACCGTCTCCGGGAGCAACGACCTGGTGACCGGGCGGCTGGCGGGCGCCGCGGCCGGCGACTACGACATCGACGGCGGCGTGACCAGCATCCGGTCCCCGGCGATCACCCTGCCCGCGAGCGGCACCATCAACCTGAGCGCGAACTGGTACCTGGCGCACGGGTCCAACGCGTCCAGCGCCGACTACCTCCGGGTCTCGATCGTGCACAGCGGCGGCACCACGACGCTGTTCACGCAGGCGGGCGCGGCCAGCAACCGCAACGGCTCGTGGGCGGTGGGCACCTGGAACATCTCGGCGTACGCCGGGCAGTCGGTGCGGATCCTGGTGACCGCCGCCGACGCCTCCGGCGCGAGCCTGGTCGAGGCGGGCGTCGACGACGTCAAGATCACCGTCTCCTGATCCACCCGTCTCGCGGCTCCGCCCGCGCCGTCACGGCGGCGTGGGCGCAGCCGCGAGCGTCTGTGACGAGGGGGTCATCTATATGGGGTGCCGTCACCCACAGGGAGTATGAGCATCAACACAGTGCGTCGCGCCATCCCGGCGGCGCTCCGTTCACCATTTGGCCCTAGACTCCGTCGTCGGCAATCGAACGGCCGCATTCAACATTTTCACTGGAGGATTAGCGAGACGATGGCGATGACCAACGGCAAGACCCTGGTCACCACGATCGCGGCAGGAAACCGCGAGATCCAGGACTTCCTCGATGCAGACCAGCGAGAGACTCCCTACCTGGTCATTGATCTGAAGGTCGCCGAGCGGCAGTTCCGCCGCCTGACCGATGCCTTCCGCGAGACGCAGGTCTTCTACGCGGTGAAGGCGAATCCCCAGCCGGCGCTGATCAGGCAACTCGCCCGGCTCGGCTCCTCGTTCGACGTGGCGAGTCCCGCCGAGATCGATCTCTGCCTCTCCGAAGGCGCGGACCCCTCCCGCCTGTCGTACGGCAACACGATCAAGAAAGCGTCGGACATCCGGTACGCGTACCAGCGCGGCGTGCGCATGTTCGTCTTCGACAGCGAAGCCGAGCTGCACAAACTCGCCGAGAACGCCCCCGGGTCCGCCGTCTTCTGCCGCCTGCTGGCCGGCAGCGCCGGCGCCCAGTGGCCGCTGAGCCGCAAGTTCGGGTGCTCCCCGGACATGGCGGTGCGGCTGCTGGAGCAGGCCCGCGAGCTCGGGCTCACCCCGATCGGGGTGTCGTTCCACGTCGGTTCGCAGCAGCTGGACCCGACCCGCTGGGATCCCAGCGTCGCCCAGGCCGCCCGCGTCTTCCGCGAGCTCGCCGAGCGGGGCATCCACCTGACGCTGCTCAACTGCGGCGGCGGGTTCCCCACCGGCTACCAGGTCCCCGTCGCGCCGATCGAGGCGTACGCGGATGCGATCAACTCGGCGGTGGAGCGCCACTTCGGCCCGTACCGGCCGTCGCTGGCGATCGAGCCCGGCCGGTTCATCGCGGCCGAGACGGGAGTGCTGCGGGCACAGGTCGTGCTCGTGTCGCAGAAGTCCTACGACGACGATCACCGATGGGTCTACCTGGACATCGGCCGATTCGGCGGGCTGGCCGAGACCGAGGGCGAGGCGATCCAGTACCGCCTGGTCACCGCGCGCGACGGGGAGCCGACCGGTCCGGTCGTGCTCGCCGGGCCGACCTGCGACAGCGTCGACATCCTGTACGAGAAGGCGCCGTACCGGCTGCCGCTCGATCTCAAACCAGGCGATTACGTGGACATCCTGGGCACTGGTGCCTATACCACCACGTATTCTTCCGTTGGTTTCAACGGCTTTGCACCACTGGCAACATTCTGCATCGGAGACAACGCGTGACGACCATTCCCCAGCTCGCCTTCGGCGGCCGTATCCTCCTGCTCGGCAGCGGCTCGGTATCGCAGTGCCTGCAGCCCCTGCTGCTGCGCCACCTCGACATGGACTTCACGCGCCTGACGATCATGGACTTCGAGGACCTCGCCCACACGGCCGCCGAGGCCGTCGCGGCGGGCGCCACCTACCTGCGTGAGCGCATCACGCCGGAGAACATCGAGACCGAGCTCGCCAAGCACCTCGGCGACGGCGACCTGCTGATCAACCTGGCGTGGAACATCGACACCGGCGTGATCATCGACTGGTGCCAGCGCCACGGCGTCCTCTACGTCGACACCTCCGTCGAGGAGTGGGACCCCTACGCCGACCAGCTCAACGCCACGCCGCAGTCGCGCACCCTCTACGCCCGGCACATGAAGCTGCGCGAGCGGGCCAAGGGCTGGAAGAAGGACGGGCCCACCGCCGTCGTCGAGCACGGCGCCAACCCCGGCCTGGTCAGCCACTGGACCAAGATCGCGCTGCAGGACATCGCCACCGCGATGCTCAAGGAGCCCGAGCGCCTGCCCCAGCCGCTGGCCGCCGACCGCAAGGCCAAGCTGGAGGAGGCCCTGGCCAACCGCGACTTCGCGGCCCTGGGCATGCTCACCGGCACCAAGGTCATCCACATCTCGGAGCGGGACACCCAGATCAGCGACAAGCCCAAGCAGGTGGGCGAGTTCGTGAACACCTGGTCCGTGGAGGGCTTCTACGAGGAGGGCATCGCCCCCGCCGAGATGGGCTGGGGCACGCACGAGCCGAAGCTGCCCGAGCACGCGTACACCCACGAGACCGGCCCGCAGAACCAGATCTGCCTCGCGCAGACCGGCATCACCACCCAGGTCCGCTCCTGGGTGCCGATCGGCGGCCCGATCATCGGCATGGTCGTCCGCCACGGTGAGGCCTTCACCATCAGCGACCACCTGACCGTGTGGGAGGACGGCAAGGCGGTCTACCGCCCCACCGTGCACTACGCGTACATGCCCACCGACGCCGCGCTGAACTCGCTGCACGAGTGCCGCATGAACGGGTACGAGCTGCAGACCAACCAGCGGATCATGAACGACGAGATCGTCAGCGGCATGGACGAGCTCGGCGTGCTGCTGCTCGGCCACGACCTCAACGGCTGGTGGGTCGGCTCGCAGCTCGACATCAACGAGTCCCGCGCGCTGGTGGCGCACCAGAACGCCACCACGCTGCAGGTCGCCGCGTCGGTGCTGGGCGCCGTGTACTGGATGGTCAACAACCCGAACCGGGGCCTGTGCGTCCCGGACGACCTCGACCCCGAGGCCGTGCTCGAGGTGGCCAACCCGTACCTGGGCGCGGTCCCGTCGGTGCACACCGACTGGACCCCGCGCAGCTCGTACTACGAGCCGTTCGCCAACTTCCGCGCCGAGCCCCACGACGACGACGAGCCCTGGGCCTTCGCCAACTTCCTGGTCTAGGCAAGGAAGGGCACCTTCTTAACGGTATGCGTAGAGGAAGGGCACCTTCTTGACGCCGGCCCCGGTCACCTTGCGGTAGCCGGGGCCGTTCGCCGTCCTGCCCGGCGTGGCGGAGCGCCTGGCATCTGATTGACGTTGGCCTATCTGGATGAGTTCGATCTCGAAAAAGTCATCCAGATAGGCCAACGTCTATGCAAAACGGGGTGCGCGAGGGCGCGATACGCGGCGCGTCGAGCGACTTCGACTTCGGCGCGTCCGCCGTCGACGACGCGGCCCGCTCGCCGCAGGCGGTCACCACGCCGTACGGGTAGTTCGGCACGTGCACCGCGTCGAAGGTGCGGTCGATGCCGACCTGGGCGAGGAGCGAGTCAGCCGCCAGCGCCTCGTCGGTGAGCAGGACCGCGGTCAGCGTCTGCGCCGGGGTGAGCCTGGCGGGCGACGGAGCGGCCGGCGCGGAGGGCGCGGGCGGCGCGCTGGAGGCCGCCGGGGCGGGTGCCGGGGCCGCCGGTGCGGCGGAGGGGCCGCAGCCGCCACCGAGCACCACCACCGCGACGGCGAGCGGCAGAAGTCGTCTCACTGGTGGTCTCTTCTCCGGCGGGCTCCGAGGGGACGCCGCAGGATACCGCCGTCTCCGCCGGAACGGGCGCGGCGTCCGGGCCCAGGCGCCGCGGGGCGGACGCGCCGGGTGCCGCGGGGGCGGGACGGGGCGCGCGGCGGCGGCGCACCTGCAGCACGGCCACCGAGGCGAGCACCGCGAGACCACCCAGCGCCTGCAGCGGGCTCAGCCGCTCGCCGTAGACCAGGGCCGTGGTGGCCACGGTCACGGCGGGCTCCGCGCAGGACAGGATGGCCGCGGTGGACGCGCCGACGTCGCGTACGCCGAAGAACATGCCCGCGATCGGGATCACCGTGGAGCACACCGCGATCAGCGCCACCCACCACCAGCCGGCGGCGTCGGCGGGGGCGCGCAGGCTGCCGGTGACGGCGCCGAAGACGGCCAGGCTCGCCGCGGCCGAGGTGCACACGATCGCGGTCACCACGAACAGGTCCAAGTCGCGGGGCAGCCCGTCGGAGACGGTCAGGTAGAGGGCGTACGCGACGGCGGCGCCCAGCGCCAGCAGCACCCCGCCGGTGGCGGCGGAGCCGCCGACGCCGCCCGCGCCGAGCATCAGCAGCATGCCCAGCGCCGAGCAGCCGAGCGCGGCGACCCGGCGGCGGTCGGGCCGCTCCCGGCGCAGCGTGATGGCGAGCACGGTGACCAGGCCGGGGTACGCGTACAGCAGCAGCGCGGTCAGCGAGGCGTCGATGCGGGCCAGCGCGCCGAAGTAGAAGCCGGCCTGCAGCGCGTAGCCGGCCGCGCCCAGCCCGATGCAGGCCAGCAGCGTCCGGCCGGTGGGCAGCTTCGGGCGCCGCCAGGCGACCACGGCCCACAGCAGCACGGACGCGATGGCGAACCGGGCCGACAGCATGGTGGGCACGTTGAACCCGGCCGCGTACGCCTGCTTGGCGAACACCGCCGACATGCCGAACCCGGCCGCCGAGACCAGGACCAGCAGGGTGCCGCGGCGCACGTTGCGGGGCACGCTCGGGACCACCGCTGGAGCGGCGGAGACGGTGGTGGTCATGGTCGGCAACGTTAGGCCGGATCGAGCCATCGAGGTAGCCTTGGATTCCAGCAGATTCCACAGGAGAAACCTTTGATTTCGCTGCACCAGCTCCGCTGCTTCCTCGCCACCCTGGAACACGGCTCGTTCACGGCCGCCGCTGGCGTGCTCGGCTACGCACAGCCGTCGATCTCGGAGCAGGTGCGGCTGCTGGAGCAGGGCCTGGACACGACCCTGTTCCGGCGGGTGGGGCGCGGCCTGGTGCCGACCGAGGCGGCCCGGGTGCTCGCCCCGCACGCCGCCGCGGCGCTGGCCGCGGTCGACGAGGCCGGGCGCGCGGTGGCCTCGGTGCGCGAGCTGCTCACCGGCACGGTGCGCTTCGGCGTGTTCCGCACCGCCCGGTTCTACCTGACCGCCGACCTGGTCGCCGACGTGCTGCAGCGGCATCCGGGGGTCCGCCTCGAACTCGTCGGGCAGAACTCGGCCGAGGTGCTGGAGCACCTGCGCAAGGGGCGGCTGGAGGCGGCGGTGATCGCGCTGCCGGTCGAGGACGAGAACCTGGTGGTCACCCCGGTGCTGCGCGACGAGCTGGTCTACGTCAGCGCCGACCCGGCCCGGCTGCACGCCCGGGTCACCCCGGCCGGGCTGGCCGGCGCGCAGCTGGTGCTGCCGGACGCGAGCTGGCGCGAGACCGACACCACCCGCCGCCAGCTGGTCCAGGCCGTGCAGCGCACCGGCCACTCGCTGCGGCCCCGGATCGAGGTGGAGGACACCGAGACCGCGCTGGACATCGCCGCCCGCGGCCTGGCCGACACGGTCACCTGGCGTGGCGTGCTGCACGCGCTCGGCGACCGGCTGCCCGCCGGCCTGGGCTGGGCCCCGCTGCGCCCGGCGATGTACGAGACGTTCGCCGTGGTGCACCGCCAGGGCGAGCTCTCCCCCGCCAGCCGGGTGGTGGTCGACCTGGTCGTCGCGCGCATGCGCGGCCTGGACAAGGTGCTGCGCACCGAGCCCGCGTGACCCGGACACTCCGATCACGACGATGTCGGCGATGCGTCCGTGGACAGCGCCCGCTCCGGCCGGCCGATAGGCTCGATGGCCGATGTCCCTCGGCAGATTGGCGTGCCCGATGACCGACCAGCAGTCCCGGCGGGCCGCCCGCCTGGCCGCGTACGACCGGCTGCGCGAGCAGCGCCCGCAGCTGTTCGAGAACCCGCCGGGCGCGGCGTTCGAGATCGTCGTCGACCCGGTGCTGCAGCAGCAGGTGGCCGACGACTCCGCCGCGAAGCTGGGCCGGGCGGGGCTGCCGGAGGAGAACGGCGACATCGGCGTGGTCTACGCCGACAGGTACCTGCTGCTGGTACGCGACGCGGTGCGCTTCCGCGACGGCGGACTCGGTGTCTACATCCGCCAGATGTCGCCGCACGAGGGCACCGGCGCGGCGGTGCTGCCGCTGCTGCCGGACGGCCGCATCCTGCTGGTCAGCCACTTCCGCCACGCCACCCGCCGCTGGCACTGGGAGATCCCGCGCGGCTTCGCCGAGCCCGGCGCGGACGGCGCCACGACCGCCGCGCGCGAGGTCGAGGAGGAGGTGGGCGCGCCGGCCGGCGAGGTCGTGTTCCTGGGCGCGCTGGACACCGACACCGGCGCCGAGGTGGGCGGCGACGAGATCTACCTGGCCTACCTGTCGCAGGTGCCCGCCGAGCGCCCGGCGGGCGCGACCGAGGAGGGCATCGACCAGTTCGTCACGGTCACCCCGGACGAGTTCACGCAGATGATCCGGGACGGGGTGCTCGGTGACGCCTTCACGCTCGCCGCGTACGCGTTCGCGCTGGCCCGCGGGCTCTGGCCGAAGGCGGCCTGACGACCTGACGGCGGCCCCGCCCGCGCCGTGAGCACGGCACGGGCGGCACCGCGTCCGGGGACGGTGCGGCGCGGCACCGTCCCTATCAGCGTCCTAGGGTGCTAGGTGAGGGGTCCCCCATGTCGGCCGTCCACACACTACGGTGACGAGGCAGTGACACTTGAGCGTCTAGCGTCACACTTCTATGTGTGGTAGGAATCTTTCCTATCGCTGCGCAGCGACGGCAATTAACTCCGACACCCCAGGAGACCCCCCATGTCCCGCTTCGTACCCCGCACGCTCACCGTGCTGGCCGGCGCCGTGACGGCGTTCGTGCTGGCCTTCGCGTCCCCGGCGCACGCCGCGACGTTCCTGACCCACGCGCAGGCCACCTCGCAGCTGCGCGCGGCCGGCATCACCTGGTCGTCCAGCGGCGGCTGCAGTGACCGCAACAACCCGACCTGCACCTCGTTCACCAACGTCCGCCAGGTCACCATCAACGGCATCAAGACGCTGAAGAGCGCCAGCGGCTGCGCCATCAACATCACCGCGGGCACCGAGACCGGCCACGCCGGCGGCACGTACAGCCACTGGAACGGCTACAAGCTCGACATCAGCAAGTACACCTGCGTCGGCAACTACATCAAGAACAACTTCACGTACCTCGGCTACATCTCCGGGTGGGGCTACCAGTACCGCTCCGGTGCCGGAAACCTCTACACCGACGAGGGCAACCACTGGGACATCCTGTTCTACAACTGCGGCGGCTGCTGACGCACGACCCGCACCACCGTCCGCGCCGTCCTCCCATGGCGCGGACGGCGGTCCCGCCTCACCGCGCCGCGGCCGCCGACGGCGCGTCGGGCACCAGGAACATCTCCTTGTTCTCCGCGACGAACAGCAGATCGTGGGTGCCCGGCACGTAGCTGCCGCCCTCCACCGAGGCGTTGCCCGCCCGTGACGCGAACGTCCCCGTGTGCACCGGCTTTCCCGCCAGCGCCTGCTTGAGGTACGCGTCGCCGCGCAGCGCCGGATCGGCCTCGAACACCCAGTACCGCGCGTGACCGGCGACGGTCAGCCGGGTGCGGTCGGTGGAGACCGTGCTGACCGAGATCTTGTTCACCGCGGCGTCGAACTCGGCCACCGGCTCCAGCACCACGTCGTCGCCGCGCTCGGCCGGGAACACCGCCCGGTACACCGGCGAGTTCGCGGTCTTGGCGAACAGGTACAGCTCCCCGTCCAGCCAGAGCATCGCCTCGGCGTTGCGGGTGCGGCAGCCCGGCGCGGGGTCGGGGAAGGACACCGGCCACTTCGCGGTCACCACGAACGGGTCGTCGGTGTCCGGCTCCGGCTCCAGCGTGCGGTAGAGGTACTGCTCGGTCACGCAGTCGTTGGCGCCGATGTCGCCGATCCAGAGGTTGTCGTCGTCGTCCATCACGACGTCCTCCCAGTCGCCGTTCGGCGCGGCGAAGACCTGCGCGAACGGGAAGTTCTCGCCGCGGCGCACCGGCAGCGCGTGCGCGTCGCCGCCGAGCCTGATGGTCCACAGCGCGGCGCGCGGACGCCGGGTGGTGGCACCGCCCCCGTCGCGCAGCCAGTAGAAGACACCGGGGAACTTCCGGCTGGCCACCAGCCCCGAGGCCTCGTTGGCGGGCAGGTCGGCGGTGTGGATGGCGACCGGCAGTCCGGCGGGGGCCGCGAACGGCGCGACCGGTGCGCCCGCCCGCGCCCCGTGCGCGGCGGCATCCGGCGTGGCCGCGTCCGGCGCTGCGGCATCCGATGTGGCGGCGTCCGGCGCGACGGCCCCCGCGGCTGTAGGGCGGCCGTCCTGCCAGGGCAGCGCGTCCGGCCACGGTCCGGCGTCCGGCTCCGGCGCGGACAGTGCCACGACGGCCGCGACGAGCACCGCGGCCAGGACGATCACCATTCGGGTCATATCGGTATAAACGCGTCAACCCGCCCTCACGCAACCTGGCCCGCCACCAGCCGCGCCACCGCCGGTCATCCAGTGGGCGGGCCCGTCGAGGTCGGCCCACGGCAGTGGACCGCGTTCCGCACGGGGTGGCCCGGTCCGTACGCAACCGGGGACGCGGATCGCACGTCTTCACTGTCATGAGGACTCGTCAACCGGGCCGGACGGCCACCCTGCTGCTGCTCGGAGTCGTGCTGGCCGGCTGCGGCGGCTCGGCCGGCGCCGGCGCGCCCACCCTGGACGGCCCGGGCACCAGCGGCTGCGGCGCGGACCGGCCCACCCCCAGCCCGATCGAGACCGCCGGAGCCACCATGTACGGCGAGAGCGCCGTGCTGGGCGAGGCGCTGACCGCCCTGGCGCAGTCGGGCGAGGGCCGGTTCCGCGACGTGTACGCCGGGGTCGAGGTGGTGCCCGAGCACGGGTACGCCGTCCTCTACCGGCGGCCGTCGGCGGAGCTGGACGCCTACGCCGAGCAGGTCGCCAAGGGCGAGTGCATCTACCTGCGCGACGCCGCGTTCAGCCACGCCGAGCTGCTGGAGCTGACGCAGCGGATCGTCGCCGACATGGGGTACTGGAAGGAGCGCGGCATCGCCGTGCACCTGGTCGGGCCGAAGCACGACGGTTCCGGCATCACGGTCGGCGTCGAGGAGGTCGAGAAGGCGCAGGCCGCCCTACCGGAGCGGTACGGGCTGCGCATCCCGATCACCGTCGAGCCGGGCGGCGCGCCGGTCCCGCTCTAGAACGGGAGGTGGCCACCGTCACCGGGCCCGGTGCGGGCGGGGTGAGCGGGCAGGCGGCACACTTCACGGGTGACCGACACCGCAGCAGACTTCGTCCGCTCGTACGCCGCGCTGGCTCCGCTGGCCTTCCTCCCGGAGATCCGGCTGCACCAGGCCGACGAGCCGATCGGGCTGTGGGAGCTGACCGAGGGCGAGTACCGCAGCGAGCAGCCGCCGCCGTTCTGGGCGTTCGCCTGGGCGGGCGGCCAGGCACTGGCGCGCTACGTGCTGGACCACCCGGAGACCACGGCCGGCAAGCGGGTGCTGGACCTCGCGTCCGGCTCCGGCCTGGTCGCGGTCGCGGCCGCGCTGACCGGCGCGGCGTCGGTGCGGGCGGTGGACATCGACCCGTTCTCGGCGGCGGCGATCGGCCTGAACGCGAGCGCCAACGGCGCGACGGTGTCCGTGGACCGCGCCGACATCCTGGACGGCGAGGCCGACGGCGCCGAGGTGGTGCTGGCCGGTGACGTGTTCTACAGCCAGGCCATGGCCGACCGGATGACCGGCTTCCTGCGCCGGGCGGCGAAGAACGGGGCGCGGGTGCTGGTCGGCGACCCCGACCGGGCGTTCCTGCCGCACCGGCTGTTCCGCGAGCTGGCCGCCTACGACGTGCCGACGACGATGGCGCTGGAGAGCGTCATGGTCAAGCACACCCGGGTGTGGGAGCTGCGCGGCCCCGCGCAGCCGTGATCATTTCCCGGGTACGCCGAGGCCGTTGCGGATCAGCAGCCAGACGCCCTCGAACGCGCTCTTGATGTCGGGGTCGCTCCACTCGGCCAGATACGCCGGGTTGTGGAACCGGCCGGTGGCGTCGAAGACCGCCCGGCCCATCCGGAACGGGTCGCCCACGGTGAACTCGCCGCGGCCCACCCCGTCGGCGATGATCTCGCCGAGCTGGGCCGACAGGGCGCTGACGTGCCCCGCGACCACCCCGTCGGCCTCCAGCGCGAGCTGGTAGTAGGTGGCGAACAGCTCGGGCTCGTCGCGTGCCATGCGCTGCTTGGAGTCGCTCAGCGCGTCCAGCCAGCGGCGCAGCCGCTCCTCGGCCGGGCCGCGCTCGGCCGCGATCTCGCCGAGCGGCGCGGACAGCCGGGCCAGCCAGCGCTCGACGACCGCGTTGCGCAGCGCGGCCTTGCTGGGGAAATGCCGGTAGACGCTGCCGTGGCTGACGTTCAGCGCCCGCGCGACATCGACGACGTTGGCCTTCGCCGGCCCGTAGCGGCGGAGGGCCTCCTCCGCCGCTTCCAGGATCCGGTCCGGGGTGAGAGGAGCATCTGCCATCAGAGGCAGACCTTACCTCTCGCTGTCGAGCGCCGACATGGAGTGCGGGTCATAACGGTCACCGTAGGCCGCTCCGGCGGGCACCGCGGCCTCGATCCGGGACAGGTCGGCCTCGGTCAGCACGACATCCAGCGCGCCCAGCGACTCGGCGAGCCGCGCCCGGGTGCGCGCGCCGACCAGCGGCACGATGTCGTCGCCGCGGGACAGGGCCCAGGCGACGGCGATCTGCGCGACGCTGGCGCCCCGGTCCTGCCCGACCCCCCGCAGCGCCTCGACCAGGGCCAGGTTGCGGTCCAGGTTGTCGCCGGTGAACCGGGGCAGGTGCGCGCGGAAGTCGCCGGTGCCGGTGCCGCGCTCCCGCGACCAGTGGCCGGACAGCAGGCCGCGGGAGAGCACGCCGTACGCGGTGACGCCGATGCCGAGCTCGCGGGCGGTGGGCAGGATGTCCGCCTCGATGCCGCGTGAGATCAGCGAGTACTCGATCTGCAGGTCGGCGATGGGGTGCACGGCCGCGGCGCGGCGCAGCGTGTCCGCGCCGACCTCGGACAGGCCGATGTGCCGGATGTGGCCCGCCTTGACCAGGTCGGCGAGCGCGCCGACGGTCTCCTCGATCGGGACGTTCGGGTCGAGCCGGGCGGGCCGGTAGATGTCGACGTAGTCGGTGCCCAGGCGGTTGAGCGTGTACGCGAGGAAGTTGCGGATCGCGACCGGGCGGGTGTCCACCCCGTTCCAGCCGCCGTCGGCGTCGCGCAACGCGCCGAACTTGACGCTGATCACGGCGTTCTCCCGGGCGCGGCCCCGGAGCGCGTCGCGCAGCAGCAGCTCGTTGCGGCCCATGCCGTAGAAGTCGCCGGTGTCGAGCAGGGTGACGCCCGCGTCGAGCGCCTCGTGGACGGTGGCCACGCTTTCGGCCGCGTCGGCGGGGCCGTACAGGTCGGACATGCCCATCAGGCCCAGGCCCAGTGCGGACACGCGGGGTCCGGTGGCGCCGAGGGTGCGAGAAGCCGGGGTCGGGAAACGTTCTGTCATGCCCCCGAGCGTGACATGACAGATGACAGATTTCAAGTTTTGTCAGTTGCTCCGTGATCGCGGTCACGCGTGTTGCCGACGCGCCAGGACCAGCGCCTGCGGGGATCGCGGCGGGCACGCCGGCCCGCCCGCGGGATCGCCGTGCCCGGACCGTGCCGGTCGCGCACGTCCCGGCGGTATGCCCAGGCCTCGTGCCAGACGTGCAGGTACACCCCGCGGTCGAGGTACCGGCGCGGCCCGGTGATCGGGTATCCGGCATGGTCGTGGTAGAGCCACCACACCGGCAGCACGGTGAACAGCGCGTAGTTCGCCGCGATCAGCGGCAGGTAGAGCGGCCCGAACAGGCGCGCCTGGCGCACGTGCACGTCCTCGTGCCGCTCGCACGCGGCGGTGGCGCCCGCGACGACGTTGCCGACCGTGGTCGCGTACCCCCGGATGGCCTGCTCGCGCAGGTTGACCCGGCCGCGATGGCGGCAGGCGGACGGGTCCAGCCGGTGCCCGCGAGCCAGGTTGGCGGTCAGGAAGACCGCCCCGGCGCACGTGTTGACCAGGCTCCAGCTGTGGTCGACGGCGAACAGCCCCACCCCGTGGGCGGTGGGCTGATACGCCCGCACCCGGCCGACCGCCCATCCGTACGGCACCGCCGCGACCGCCGCGACCGCTCCCCCGACGAGCGCCCCGGCCGGCCCCAGCACCCACCCTGCCGCGGCGCCCACCGCCGCGACCTGGATCAGCGCCGACAGCGCCCCACTCAGCCACGCCCCTATGCACGCAGACTAACCACCCCCGGCCACCCACCCGCCCCTTGATCATCCGACTTGCCAGGCAACCGGGCGTATCTTGGGCCCGCTTTCGCCCATGTGCCTGGCAAGTCGGATGATCTTCAGCGGCCGGAGGTGTTGGTGACGGGGCCCTCGCCAGGCGGGGCGGGGGCGTGCTTGTCGCACTGCGCCATGGCGGCCTTGAAGGTGGGGTCGTCGGGGCTCATGCCGGGCTGGTTGCCGTCGGCCTGGATGCCCTCGTCGGTGGGGTCGGGGAAGTTGCGCACGCCGTTGTCACGCATGCACTGGGCCAGTCTGCGCAGCTGCTCCACGCGGGCCGGGTCGAGCTTCTGCTTCTCGCCGCCGCCGGGGGCGTACCGCCGGCATGTCCGCATGGCGGCTTCGAGCTTCTCCTTGCCGGTGCCCTGCGGGGCGCTGAGGTTGACCCCGCCGCCCTCGTGGAACTGCGGGTCGGGGAAGTCCGGCACGCCGTTGTCCCGGATGCACTGGCTGAACCGCAGCGCCTGCTCCCGCTCGCTCGTCTGCGCCGGCGGGGTGCTCGCGCCGGGTGCGCCGCTCGCCCCCGCCACGGTGGCCACCTGCGGCTCCTCGGCTCCCTGGGCGCAGCCCGCCAGGGCCGCCGCCAGCAGCGCCCCGAGCAGGACGCCCGACCTGATTCGCATGATCGTCTCCTTCCGCGGCCGTGGTCCGGCCGCGGACAGCAGTAGAGCGCCCGGCCCGTCTCCCGGCCGTCACCGCCGACGATGACGCTGCGGAAACACGGCCGCATGGCACCCTTGCCCGATGCGGATCCTGGTGGTCGAGGACGAACCCCTGGTGGCCGACGCGGTCGCCCGGTGGCTGCGCGGCGACGCGCACGCGGTGGACGTGGTGCACGACGGCGGCGCGGCGCTGGACCGCCTCGGCGTCAACGACTACGACGTCGTCGTGCTGGACCGCGACCTGCCCGTCGTGCACGGCGACGACGTGTGCCGCAGCCTGGCCGCGGGCGGCGCCGACGCGCGGGTGCTGATGCTCACCGCCGCCGCGGACGTCGACGACCGGGTCGCCGGGCTGGCCCTGGGCGCCGACGACTACCTGCCCAAGCCGTTCGCGTTCGCGGAGCTCGCGGCGCGGGTCGTCGCGCTGGGCCGGCGCGCCCGCCCGGCCGCGCCGCCCGTGCTGCAGCGGGCGGGCATCCGGCTCGACCCGCACCGCCGGGAGGTGTACCGCGACGGGCGCTACGTGCCGCTGTCGCGCAAGGAGTTCGCCGTGCTGGCCGAGCTGCTGCGCGCCGACGGGGCCGCCGTCTCCGCCGAGCAGCTGCTGGAGAAGGCGTGGGACGAGCACGCCGACCCGTTCACCCACGCCATCCGGATGGCCGTGCTCAAGCTGCGGCGCAAGCTCGGCGACCCGCCGGTGATCCTGACCGAGCCGGGTGTGGGGTACCGGATCCCGTGAACCGGCTGACCATCCGCGCCCGCCTCACCCTCGTCTACGGCGGGCTGTTCCTGCTGGCCGGCGTCCTGCTGCTGGCGGTGACGTACGCTCTGGTCGCGCAGCGGCCCCCCGGCCAGGTCGGGCACACCGTCTCCGGCCCGACCACGACCGTCGGCGGACCGGCCCACGGCACTGCCTCGCCGGGCGGTGCGCAGCCGGGAGCTGCGCAGCCGACCGCCGGGCAGGCGACCCCGCCGCCGGGCGGCGGCCCCATGCCGGACGTGCCCGGCGGGGTGCCGCCCGAGGGGGAGCAGCCGCTGCACCAGGAGGCGAGCCTGCTGATCCACCAGACCGCCGAGGACACCTGGAACGACGCCCTGGACGCGCTGCTGGCCCAGGGCGGCATCGCGCTGGCCGTGGTCGGCGCCGTCGCCGTGGCGCTGGGCTGGCTGCTCGCGGGCAGGATGCTGCAACCGCTGCACCGGGTCACCGAGACCGCGCGCCGCATCGCCGACGCCCCCGCCGCCGACCGCGGCCTGCACGAACGGATCGCGCTGACCGGGCCGGCCGACGAGGTGAAGGAGCTCGCCGACACGTTCGACGTGATGCTGGCCCGCCTCGACCGGGCCTTCGACGGGCAGCGGCACTTCATCGCCAACGCCTCGCACGAGCTGCGTACGCCGCTGACGGTGAACCGCTCGCTGCTGGAGGTGGCGCTGCACCGGGGCGAGGGCGGCCCGGAGCTGCGCCTGCTCGCCGGGACCCTGCTGGAGACGAACGCGCGCCAGGAGCGGTTGCTCGACGGGCTGCTGGTGCTGGCGCGCGCCGAGCGGGAGCCGTCCGGGCGGGCGTACGTCGACCTGGCCGACATCGTCGAGCACGTCACCGGGCAGACCGCCGCCGGCCCGGTGCGGGTCGACGCGGCGGCGGACGAGGCGCCCGTCGACGGCAACCCGGCGCTGCTGGAGCGCCTGGTGCAGAACCTGGTCGACAACGGGATCAGGCACAACGCGGCCGAGGGCGGCTGGGTGCGGGTCACGTGCGGCCCCGGCCCGGACGGCACCGTGGTGCTGCAGGTGGCCAACACCGGACCGGTGATCCCCGGTTACGAGGCGCCCCGGCTGTTCGAGCCGTTCCATCGGCACGGCGCGGACCGGATGGCCGCCGTGCCCGGCGCGGGGCTCGGGCTGTCCGTCGTGCGCGCGGTGGCCCGCGCGCACGACGGCGACGCGCGGGCACAGGCCCGTGAGGGCGGCGGTCTGGTCGTGACGGTCACCCTGCCGCGCGCCGCGGACGAGGCCGGCGACGGCGACAGCGCGCACCTTGTTCCCGCGCAGGCAGGCGGCGGCCGGTGACCGACCTCGCCCGGCCGGGGGCGCCGACCGGCGCCCGGCCTTCCGGGGTCAGCCGATGACGGCGAGGAAGGCGCGGGCGATGACGGCGTGCCCGGCGAGGTTCGGGTGGATGCGGTCGTGGGCCCAGTCCGCCGGGGTGGTCGTGGTCAGGGCCCGGTCGAAGGCCGCCTGCACGGGCACGTGACGCGCGCCGAACTCCGCCGCGAGTGCCTTGACCACGTCGGCGTACGCGGCGGTCATGGTGTACTGCGGATCGTCGCGGTCGGACTCGATCAGGTACGGGTCGGCGAGGATGAGCCTGCAGCCGGTGCGCTTGACCGCGTCGGCGAGCAGGGTGCGCAGGGTGGCCTCGTACTCCCCGATCGGCACGGCCTGGTCGGCGCGGTCCTGGAAGAAGCGCCACACGTCGTTGATGCCGATCTTCACGCTGAGCCAGTCGGGGCGCTGCTCGATGACGTCGGTCTCCCAGCGGGCGGCCAGGTCGCGCACGGTGTCGCCGCTGATGCCGCGGTTCACCCAGGTCAGGCCGAGCTCGGGATGCGCGGCGGTGACGAACGCCTGCACCAGGCTCATGTACCCGTTGCCGTACGGCGCGGCGTGGTCGCGGCGGCCGCAGTCGGTGATGCTGTCGCCGATGAAGACGACGCGCTGCCCCTGTTCGAAGATCACCGGGCCATGCTACGGGCCGGGCCGCCGCGCCGCGATCCCCGCTCACGTCTTGGGCGAGTACAGCCAGGGATCGGTGAGGTCGTAGTAGGCCACATAGGAGGTGTACTCCGTCATACGGTCGATCGCGCCCTGCAGCTCCGGCGGCAGCCGCAGCTGCTCACCCTCGCGGGCCTGCTCCAGCGTGGTGAAGTAGACCGCCTCGGTGAACGTGTGGTCGTGGTGCAGCACGACCGTCCCGCCGATCAGCTCCGGCCGGAAGATCCGCAGGTTCGTCGACAGGCGCTCGACGGTGTCCAGCAGGCGGCCCGGGTCGGTGGTGGTGCCGTGGGCGACCTGCACGAACCCGGCGTCGTCGGAGCCCGCGCCCAGATAGGTGCGCACCTGCTTGCCGTCGGCGAAGACCGGGTCGGTCACCAGCTGCGACGTCTCGCGCCACCAGGCGTCCTGCTCGGGCCGCTCGCTGTTGCGCCGGGCGGCCTCCGGCGAGTCGAACCGGGCCAGCAGCATCGCCCGGCCGTCGGCGGTGACGCCGCCGGTGCTGCCCAGCCAGCCCTCGGCGTCCGGCGACAGGTCGCGTACCCAGACTTCCAGGGCTTCGTGCAGTGCGGCGGGGTCGGTCGCCCGGCCGCGGATCACCTGAACGAACATGGCGGACCCCCTCCCCACGACGGTACGTCCCGGTGCCCGGCCCGGGTCGGCGAAGCCGGAAGTCGGCGCGTATCCGCTGCATATACTGCTTGACGAGGTGGATGCCATGGATCTGCTCAACGGTTACCGGGCGAGTCTGGCCGAGTTCACCGAGCGAGTCGCGCAGGTGAGCCCGCAGCAGTGGGCGGAGGCCACGCCGTGCCCCGACTGGGACGTCCGGGCGCTGGTCAACCATCTGGTCGGCGAGGACCGGTGGACGGTGCCCATGTTCGCCGGAGCGAGGATCGCCGACGTCGGCGACCGCTTCTCCGGCGACCTGCTCGGCGACGACCCGGCCGCGGCCGCCGCCGACGCCGCCCGCGAGGCCCGCGCCGCGGTCACCGCACCCGGCGCGATGGACCGCGTCGTGCATCTGTCCTTCGGCGACGCTCCCGGCAGCGAGTACGCGTACCAGCTCACCGCCGACCACCTCATCCACGCCTGGGACCTGGCCGTGGCGATCGGGGTGGATCCGACGCTGGACCCGGCGGCGGTGAAGGTCGTCGCGGACTGGTTCACCGCCGAGGAGCAGGCCTACCGCGGCGCCGGGATCATCGGCCCCCGCGTCGACCTGCCCGACGGCGCCGACGCGCAGGACCGCCTGCTGGCCGCGTTCGGCCGCGACCCCGGCTGGGCGCCGGACTGAGGTTCCAGTGAAGATGGTGATGGTCTCACCGCTCGGGTCTGACTCCGAGGTTCCTTGACTCGAAGTTGATGTCGTTAGCGGGATTTGTCGGCTCCAGTG
>NZ_JBFAOU010000096.1:0-30086 GCF_040675365.1 Catellatospora sp. NPDC049609
AGCACCTGGCGGTCCGGGGTGGGTGGGTGGGTGGACCCGCACCCAGGACGAACTCCCGCCATCGCGCTTGATCGCCATTCGACAGCCGGCGGGCCGGTCGCCTTGCATCGAAGGAATATCTCGCCCACGTGCTATCGTTCCGTATGCGGAACGCTAAGTGAAGGTCGACCCAGCAGCTTGACGACTGAGCGGCCGTAGACACGGAGCCAAAGGGAATGCAGGTGGATGAAATACCCAAGTTCTCCGAAGCCGGACGATTCGCTCACCGAGCTGACCAGCGCCGACTTCCGGCCATCGGGAGGCGACAGATCTCGTCCACGTTGACGACACCTTCTGTGCGGTCGAGCGCCACAGCCGCGGGGCAGGCTACACGGCCCGCCTGACCGAGCCCGCGAACCCAAGCGATCGCCGGTCGAGCCGCGACCGATCGCCGGTCGAGCCGCGACTTGACGCGGCGTCGACCAGGGTGGCAGCCCATCCCGAGTTCATATCAATCACCCGAAATCAGACCAATTACCTTGTACACGAGGATTACGTGGGCTAGGTTTTTGCCATTGAGGCGGGGCCGCTAGGCGAGCTCCCGCACACTCCCCGAGGAGGAAGCCATGGGCAAGGTAGTGCAGCCGGCAGTCGTGATGGTGTTCGCCGAGTCGTCCACTTTGAGCGAAGCGGTCGACCGTCTGCGGCAAGAGGGCTGTCCGGTGGCTCCCGCGAACTGGAGCTGGGAAACGGCTTCAACTGCGGCGCACGTGCAAAGGCTCCTCGGCGGCATCGACGGTGCAATGGTCCTGGTTGGGCAATCCCGCCGCAGTGCGACGCTCCCCCACACGCATGGCGACCATTCGGCCGTCATGGCACTGGTGTGCATCGAAGTGCCAGCTCTCCAGGCGGGAGGGAACACCGCGGAACGGTGCGAGGTGTTGCCGGGCGAGACGCTCGAACCGAACCCGGCATCGGCGCGGACCGAGCCCGCGACACCGGTCGACCCCGAAGACACACCCTCACAGGACCTGGTCTGGATGGCCGACAAGATCGACGCCATCCTGGGGGAACGCGAGCACAGCACCGCCGTCGCCCGGTGGGCCGAGCAGACCGCCGCGCGACTGGGTCTTGATCGCCGGACGCAGCTGCGCACGGCGGCCGCTGGACGCCTGCATGACGTGGGCAAGATTTGCGTTGACGAGTCGCTGCTGGCCAAGCCCGGCCGGCTCACCGCCGACGAGTGGGTCGAGATGCGCCGCCACCCGGACGAGGGTGCCCGGCTGCTCGTCGAGATGAACCGGCCGGATCTGGCCCCGCTGGTCGCGGCACACCATGAGCGGTATGACGGGACCGGTTATCCGCGCGGCCTGGCCGGTGCCGACATCCCGATCGAGGCACGGATCATCGCGGTGTGCGACGCCTGGGCCACGATGCGCGTTGACCGCCCGTATGCCCGGGCGCTCGGGGTCGGCAAAGCGCGCGAAGAGCTGGAGACGGGACGGAGCACGCAGTTCGATCCCCGCGCGGTCAACGCCTTTCTCGAACTTGTCGACGAGGGCGCCATCGACGAGCCCGCACTGCTGTCCGAGTACACCAGCCAGCAGTCGGCCGGGCGCGGACACTTCTGACGTTGTGCCCGGCTCTTGAGAAGGAGGACCGCCGAAGTGACCGCAGCACTAGGACTCGTCGATGAGGTCGCCCAGTCCATACGCTCCTGCGAATCCGTCTACCGAACGTGCAACGCGGTGGTCGACGCTGTCAGCACCCACACGGGTGCCTCGGTGGATGTTCTACTGACCAACACCAGCTACCTGCACCTCGGCGCGAGTAGCGGGGTCTGGCACGCGCCGCGGACAGTGCGCATCAACTACGGCATGGCCGGGCGGGTACTGACCACGGGACACACCGTCACGCGTCGCACCCCTGCCGACGACCGCACCGATCCGCCCGCAGGCCGACCAGCCGGCTCAATGATCTGTGCTCCAGTGCGCGGCACGCGCGATACCGTGATCGGCGTCATCATGGTCGAGTTCGACCTCGTGCTGACCGACCTCAGAGACTGGGAGTCAGCGCTGACGAGGATCGGCGTGCTCCTGGGCGCACGTATCCACCAGCTGGGTGGCCCGTCCGAGCCGAGCCCGCCCCAGTGGCTGCTCAGCCACACCTTGAGCATCGCCACCGCCAACGACCTCACGGAGCTGGCAAAACGCTTCTGCCGCGCGGCGGTCGACCTGTCCGGGCTGCGATGCGCAGTGACGCTCATCCGCAGGGCCAACGACCTCGTCGGCGGCGCTCCGCCGCTCGCCGTCCTGGCGGACCACTGCGGGTCGGGGTCACGGCGACTCGTCGACGCCATCGGCGCCCTTCCGCCGGAGAGCCTGTCCGCGTTGATGGATGCCGCGGCTCGCCAGCAGGCCGCGTACTCCCGGGGCGAGGTAGGCGTCGCCGACACCGACGGTTTCGAACCACTCGCCGACGTCGGCGTGCGCACCCTGGTCACTGCGACTCTGCCGGTGAATACGCGGCATCCCGACTTCGACGCCGTCACGCTGATCATGGACGAGCTCACGGTTCAGCCACTGCCGGACACCGCGGTCATACTGGAACTCCTGATGATCAACGCCGTCGCATCCTACGAGCGCATGTCCACGCAGCACACACTGCAGACTCTGGCCGACTCCGACCCGCTCACCGGCCTGCGCCACCGACGCCCACTGGCTCGACAACTGGCCTCCGGCGCTCCGTCGTCCACGGCCGTGCTCGCGATGGACATCGACAACTTCAAGGCCATCAACGACACGTGGGGCCATGACGCCGGAGACCGTGCACTCACCGAGGTGGCCGACGCCATCCGCCTGGCGTTGCGCGAGGGCGACGAGGTGTTCCGCGTCGGCGGTGACGAGTTCGTCGCGGTACTGAACGTGGCCGGCAGGGACGAGGCTGTACAGGTCGCGGAACGGATAGCGGCTGCGGTAGCCGACGGCGGCCGGACCATCAGCGTCGGGGTGACCCTGCGGCGGTCGGAGGACGTGGAGACGACTCTCCGGCGCGCCGATGAGGAGTTGTACGCGGCAAAACGCGCCAAAGACCACCTCGGTCGTGATCGGCCACTGTCCGGACGACGTGTCGGCGAGCAGGTCCGCTAATTCTTCGCGGGCGGACTGGCACCCGGCCCGCGCAGAATCGTGGTGCTGATGGTCGCCAGACCGCCGCACCGCTGCTGACCAGTTCATCCAAGTTCACCGTCGCCCCGGCTCGGTCGAGATCGTCAAGCACAACCAGCCGGGTGCCGTAGCGTCATCCGTGACTGTGCGGGGGACCGAGAGGCCGTGCTGCCGGGCGTGACACGTGGCAATGTCGGCGAGCTGTTTTGCCCGACCGCGTCGCAACGCCGCGACCGCCGGTCAGCAGCGGGCCTGGCGTGGCCGACCGATTAACTTGTGCAAGAGTAAACCGTGGTAAAGTTAGTTGGTGCGGTGAATCGCGACAGAAGCGAGGCCACGTGAGCCAGTTGCCAGCACCGTCAGTCGAGCCAGACACGGACGCAGGAGGTCACGTGACACAGTCACCAATACGCTCGAATGAGCCCGACTATGCCTCAATGCGGCTTGACGACCAGTTCTGTTTCGCGCTATACGCCGCCTCGCGCGCGGTGACCAGCGCCTATCGGGTTCTCCTCGAGCCAGTAGGGCTGACATATCCCCAGTATCTCGTGATGCTGGTTCTCTGGGAGCGCAAGAGCGTCGCTGTGAAGGACCTCATTTCCGCGCTTCAGTTGGAGTACGGCACCTTGACACCGTTGATCAAGCGGATGGAGACCAACGGGCTTATCACGCGTCGACGTCGAGGCGAGGACGAACGTGTTGTCGAAGTCGCACTCACGGCGAAGGGTGAAGCACTTCGGGAACGCATTCGTTGCGTGCCGACGACAATCGGTGACGCGTCGGGACTCACCCAAGAGGAGATCGCAATAACTCGGATGCTACTTCGTCGCCTCACAGCGAATGAGCTCGCCTTCGCAGCGGCGTCTTGATCTCCTGACAGCCGGTCGCCCGCTCACAGGGCAAACCCTCCCGGCCCGGCCGTGCAGACCGTCGCCTGGTCGGCTATGCCGCCGTCGGACTCCCTCGCGGCGTCTTCGCCGCCCTGGGGCGTGGGTCAAGGTGTCCACGAGCGGTGTACTCGACCTCGGCCGGCGGTTCTGCACACACCACGGGTTCCCGAGGTGTTGATAGCCACGGATAACGAGCTGTCTTACCAAAGGCCTGGACCACAACGCCTACGCATCCTAGGAACCTCGGTCTAGGCCGGCGACACCTCTCCTCCAAGCTGGTGTGGCATCGAAGACCTGCGGTTACGGCGTGAGCATGTGTCCCGCGCGTGTCGCCACCATCTACAAACGACCGACGTCCTGATCATCGCCGGACTGGGCCAACGACGTGTCCCGCGGACATGATCATGAAGACTTCCGTGGCCATTCCCTCTGCCCACCAGGGCAGCTGAGGTTGTCGCCCAAGATGCGTCACGCCACAACCAAGATCAAAGAGGCCTTGGCCAGTTCAGACGCAGCCAGTTCGGTGGGCGCGGTTAGTCAAAACCGTACGCTCGTACGTGTAAAAGACCGTGTCTCGAAGAACATCGAAGCCCGTTTCCGGAACTCCGGAAACGGGCTTCTACCAGGTCTTACACACTGTCGGGCTGGCCGGATTCGAACCGACGACCCCTTGACCCCCAGGACGGGTGACCAACCGTCTACGCACGTCACACCCGGTATGCATCGCTAGCGGCCGCCTTTTAGAAGCAGGGCAACGCACGAGAGCACACGACGTGTGGTCCCCGGCTGGTCCCCTCGCGGCCGACGTGTTGGGATAACCGCGACTCGAAATTCGGCAAGCGTCTTCAACCGAACGCAGCGGGCTCACTGGATAGACAGTCGACGCTCAGCACTTCTCGTCGATCTCCGCATCGAGGTCAGCAATAGTGGCCTCGTCAGGACGGTCCGCCAGCCAGGAAAGACCCATCATCACAATCTCGTCTGCAAGCCACCGTAGCGACCTGAGTCGCTTAGTGTCGAGGGTGGTTCTGCCCATGTGGGCGATCTCGTTGCGTGCAGCGAAGAGAGGTAAATCCGCCAGGGCATTAGCGATTTCGCGCGGAGCCGCTACATCAACGAAGGCAGTGCACAGCCACGCGTCACCTCGACCTGCAGCAGCTAGCAGCTGAGCCTGGAGGTCATTTGCCTTTTTAACCTGAATATAAGGGCACGCCGGGTTAGTTCGTCCGCATTCGGCTCGACAACTGAGGTAGGCCACGCGCCTCGCGATGGGAAGTGCCTGTGCCGAATGACTGCCCCCGCTGTTGCTGGAGAACATGGTCTCGACTGCGATCGCCGCACCGAGTACTTGGACCGTCGGCTCTAGCGACCTGTAACTGAGATCCAGAACTGTGAGAGCCGTGATGGCACGTTGTCCAAGATGGCTTCGCTGCTCTAACGGCAACAACATTTGTCGCCCGAGTAGGTCCAGGCGCTGATCTTTCTGAAGATCGAGAATTAGTTGTTCCGAAAATCGAAACGGGAGGTGCCCATCTATGCGCTGCCATCTAGCGCCGATGGCCTCCCCTGGCTCGATATTGATCGTCTGCCTGCTGCTGTTAATGATCTCGCCAGTTCGGGCGATCTTCGGCATTTCGGTGAAGCTCTTCGAACGCACGAATAGGCGGAGAATAGCCATGGCCTCGTCAGCAAGGCGGTTGGCCTCGCCGTGATCCGATGCCGTCACTTCTAGCGTTGCATCCGCGGCCCACGACTTTGCAAGTGCCAAAATCTCATCGTGCAGTGCCTGCTGGCCGTCGTTCCTAGCCGGCCATGCGTCAATCTGGCGCTCGACGTCCAGTTGCAGCTGACCTGCTGGAAGTAGTGTCGCGGGACCAATGCTTAACGATCGGTCGGCCTGTACTGCTGGCAGATGAAAGTGGTAGCCCATCGCCGGACCTCGCTCTCAACGATTTTCTTCACACGCGTTGCCCGGACATTCATTTCCAATAGGTTCGCTTCGCACTGGTGATTAGCACCTTTTGCGCAACGAACCTTGCAATCTCTATATCGTGCTCAAGGTGATTAGCCTCGGAGCCGAATGGCAGCAAGGCGTCGGAATCGCTAAGGTCGCCCCCGCTACCTTTCGAGTGCACGATGCGACAACGAATTTGATAGACGCGGTTGGCGATCTGATCGGTGACCGGAAGAGTTCTATCGTGATCGTTCATCACAAGCTTGTCCACCGCCTTGAGTGGACTGTTCTTAGCGGTCAAAAACTGCAGTCGCGCTGGATCAGATTTGAGAAAGTCCCGCAATTGGTCTTCATCCACGCAGTGGCGTATCGTTGATTTCAGCTGCTCTTTCTCTGAGAGAGCATGTTTACCACGGCTGGCCTCCCACAACCTCGCCAAATGGGAGTTGTCGTCGACATTGAACAATGGATCGGCAACAATATGCCGGAGCCGCGTCAACATGTCACGTTCGGAATACTGAGGAAAGAAGTACTCCAGTACCTGATAGAACGCGAGAAATCTCAGCAGCGGGAGCTTCTCGGCATACTGAGCGTATCTAAAGAGTGACACTGCATCGGTTGAGTAAGTAAGCTTCGGCACAGTTGGTTCCGGACCGACGTCATGTGCTTCGGCAAAAAGCGTTATATAACGAGGATACGGTCGCACCTCGACCGAAATCCGATTGACGACGCTCAGGTCAAACAGGACTGCATCAATCACGGACTGAATACGGATTAGCCTCCGCGCTTGATCCGGTTCAGGCCCAAGACCCGAGATGAACAGACTCGCGCCAACCGACCGAATATTGGGAACTCCGTCGCTGTCAGCGGCAAGTTCGAGAGCTGGAGTTGTCGATGCAATCCGGATGCGCAGATCGGAATTAGGCAGCGGCCTGAACGAGACTTCTTGGCCTGGCGAGAATCTGGTGCGGATTCGAGCGCCGGCAAGTTCTTGGTGTCCGCAAAGTTGTAGCAATTTTCGCAGGTCAGCTATCGAAGTAGTAACGATAGCGAGTTCAATTTCAGATGATTTGGAGTTCTCCACGCCCAAGTAGTCACCAACAAAGGTCCAGTTCTCCAACCCTGCAGTCAAGTATGCAGACACGGTGGCCAGCGACACCGCCACGACGCGCGGCGCACCTCCGCCTAGTCTTGGCAATGAAACGCCAAAAGCGGATTTGTCCTGCAAACCCGATGTATCAACGCATCGCAATCCTGCTGAAGCCACACGGCGTTCGAGCTCTGCCATCAAGGTTTTCTGCTGGACATTCACGGCGCCAGGGTAGCGCCTTCGCCTACATGCGGCAGACACCTGGCCAGCGCCGCGACCCAGCACCCTTGACCCACGGGACAGGTGATCAAGCATCTACGCACGTCACGCCCGGATGCAGGTGTGATTGAACGCCATTGGGGGCAGGCGCAGGACTCAGATGCACGGCGTGGTCCGCCCGGCCCTCCGCTTCCCAACTACTGTGGCAGCGGCTTCACGCGCTAGTACCTCACCAGTTAGCGTGTGCTCTGGACGCTCTCACGGGCTCACAAGCGGCGGCATCGGCACGAATGAGCTTTCAAGCGGATGCCAGGGATGGGGAACGATGAAGCTATATATGGACGAGTCGGGGAACAGCAAGCCGTCGCTGCCACTTATTGTCGGGGCCGTTGAAACCGACGCGGACTCAGACGACATCGAGCGCCGCGTCCAGGAGTTACACCGGCGCTTATCTGCGCGCCAGAGTCTAGTCGGACTCCGTAGCTTTGAAGACTTTCGTAAGCAGGGCTTCCATGCGTCAAATGATCCGCTTGAGATTTCTGGTCCTTTCCTTGAGCTAATGAATGACTTGTCATTTAGGGCGTACCTCGTGCTCACCGATAGAAGCACCAGTCGGGCAGGAGCCACGGAACTCGAACAACTCGAATTCATGTACGAGACCCTGCTTGGCGACCTACTTCTAAGGCACAGGAATCGGCCCGAACTGGTTTGCCTTGTCGAGGAGAATAATAGTCTGAAGCATCTGGTTGACCAGCTTCCGCCCAAAGCGACGCGTCGAGCACTCGCTAAGCTCGGAAGGAACGTCCCTTTGCCTCGCTTACAGGTAGTCATGGCGACAAAAACTCAAGCGATGTCGATGGCGATCATTGACTACATCATGCTGGCCGTAAGTAGGTGGATAAGTGCTGACCGCACTACGGATCCAGCAAATCGGAAGTATCGCGCTTTCCGGGAAGTCGAACCGTATATTTCGGTTCTTTATTCGCTGGAGCATGGCCTAATTTCGAGCAGAAAGATGCCCCTTCATTGAGGGTGTGGTATCCTCCCCCGCGGGTAGGGTCGCGGTCAACTAGGTGCGCGAGTTCGCGTGCGTTGCTCAATAGTTCTTGGACAGGGAGTGCGACCCTACTCTCTTACATTGCGGAGCTGGTGGTCACGTGGTGTCGTTTTCAAGTGAAGATCTCGCGCAGCATGCAGGGATCTCCACCGACGTGCTTCAGGAACTCGCAGAGCGTCTTCCAACTGGTGTAGGACAATTATTTACCGCACATTCGTTCCGCAAAAGGCGCGGAGGGTTGCGAGAAATTATTAAGCCGAAGGCGGCGCTGGATTACGTTACAAAAAACCTTCACCGATCCTTCTCAACAGTTTTGGAGTACAGCGCACCCACGCACGTTCACGGATTCGTCCAGGGGCGCTCGACACTTACCAACGCATCCGCGCACCTAAACAAGAAATGTGTTTTACGAGTCGACTTGGAAGACTTCTTTCCTTCAATTAGCTCGTTGCGGTTGAAAACATTACTTCAGCAGCAGGGATATGACGAGAAGGCGGCAGCCCTAGCTGCAAGCGTGGTGACTATCGCCGGCAAGCTGCCGATTGGGCTCAGTACATCGCCGTTCCTATCTAATCTTGCCTTTCAAGATACCGACCGCATTCTTGCAGAATATGCTGACGCTGAAGGTTTGTCCTTCACCCGGTACGTGGACGATCTGACCTTCTCCGGTGACGTGCACGACCGACACCTGTCTGACATAGAGCGAATTCTCGATAGCTCCGGCTGGTCCGTAAACGCACAAAAGACCGCTTTTATGCGTCGCGGCGGACGCCAGTACGTGACAGGGTTATATGTAGGAACTGCCGATCGGCCGCGTATCCCTCGTGCCACTAAACGGCGCATGCGGGCGACGTTCCACATTATTAAGAAGCTCGGGTATGACACCTACATGACGGAGTTCGGCGGCGAGCGCGACGACATGCTGCCCCATCGCCTCCGCGGCTGGGCGTGCTACATCGCTGCCGTAGAGCCCGACTTGGGGTTCGCCATGCTGCGCGCCTTTAATGATTTACTACCAGACCACTATGTAAGCATCAGTGATTACGTTTCGATGGTGGACTGGATCGAATTTGACGAGCGATCGGGCATGTAGATTTATTTCGCAACCTCGCTGCCTCGCACAATCGCGCTCTGGAAGCCGACTTCGCTACGACCACGGCGGCCGCTTGGCCGGCTAAGCGTCTAGGGCAGAATGATCCCGTGACGACGCAGCCTGACACAGCAGCAGATTGGTGGACTACCAGCGACGTGGCCGCATACCTAGGCGTTCGCGTCGGAACCATCAGCGCATACCGTGCACGTAACCAGATGCCGGAACCTGACATGACTGTGGGGCGCACGCACATGTGGCGTCCGGCCCGCATCGTCGCCTGGCATGAAGCACGACCCCGTCCAGGCGTGGGCGGACGCCCAACACTGAGCGACGACGAGGCTTAGGGGTAGTTGTGGAAGCCGAACGCCAGGAAGCCAACACTCGCTGGGTCGTGCACGGGAGCCGGAACGTTTACCAGAGCGAGTGGATCCGGCTGAACATGACGGACGTCGAGCTGCCGGACGGCCAGCGCTTCGAACATCACACTGTCTGGATGCCGGCGGCAGCGATGACCGCCCTGCTGAACGACGAGCAGACGCACGTGCTGCTGTTGTGGCGTCACCGGTTCGTCCCCGACCTGTGGAACTGGGAACTTCCCGGCGGTCTCATCGACCAGGGCGAGGAGCCCGCCGCGACGGCAGCTCGCGAGATCGAGGAGGAGACGGGATACCGGCCCCGGTCGCTGGAACACCTCGTGACATTTGAGCCGATGATCGGCATGGTGAACTGCCCCCACCACGTCTTCCTCGGCCGGGGCGCGGAGCGGATCGGCGAGCCGACCGAGACGACCGAGATGGAACGCATGCAGTGGGTCCCGCTCGCTGAGGTGCCGGAGCTGATCCGCACGGGCCAGGTCAGCAACTCCGGCACCTTGGTCGCCCTGCTGCACGTCCTCGCCATGAGCGGTCCGGGCGCGGCGGCCGGCGACACGACGCACGTCAACTGAGGCCGCTGCTGAGCAGGCGGGCAATGCGCTGCTTCTGCCGAACCGACGCCGTGCGGTTGGCCAGTGCTTGCGCCTTGCGCGCCTGCTCGCGCGCCTCGTGATGGTCGCCTCGGACCGAGTACGCCAGCGCTAAATCGGTGTGGTGCCCTGCCGCCGCTCTTGTGAACGTCGGATCGAGGGAGTTTAGCGATGCGGTGAGCTCCTCGATCGCGTCCATCGATCCCAATCGAGCAAGGCAGTGGCCACGCCAACGACCAAGGTGCGTGCTGTCCAGCATGATGTACGGCAGCTCCGCGCGCGCTGGCTGGGCTGGCAAGAGCCGCGCAGCCTCATCCAGTGCCCGCCGCGACGCCAACCCCTCCCCCATCGCAGCCAGCGACTCCGCCTCTGCCGCCCAGAGCCACGACCGCATCAGGTCAGGTATCGCGGTGCCGGCCGACTCGCGGGCGTACTGCATGAGCTGCACCGCCTCCCCTACTCGATCGGCGTCGAGCAGCGCGTACGCCTGCTGCGCCGTCACGTGAGCCAGGACGGCGAGATCACCCGACTCCCGCGCGGCGTTCTTCGCGGTCTCGTGATGCCTCCATGCCTGCGCCGCGTCTCCGAGGTCCAGCGCCTGCCAGCCGGCTAGGGCCGCTGCCTCCGCTGCCGTCGCGCCGAGCGCGGCCCTGTGGGGGCCGGGCAAGCTGTGGCCTAGCAAGTCGCATACCTGAATCAGGTGCTGTTCCGACTGCTTCAGCATGTGAACCGCTCCGAGCCTGCGGTCCAAAACTCTCAGCATCTCCGTCTGCTGCTCCAACAGCAGGATCAGGCCTGAGTCGACGGTTGCGGCTGTACGGAGCCTGTCGATCAATTCCGGCTCGGTGTGGGATTCGCGGACTTCTGCGATCGTCGTACCCGTCGTGAACTCCGCTCCGAACACGGCTCCCATCAGTTCTGCGTAGAAGTCGGAGAGCCCGCGGTTGCCAGCAGCCCACTGCCTGATCATCCGGCGCAGGCTGTCGTCCTCGGGCAGCTCTGCCTTGCGCTCGCGCGCGACTCGCCGCAGCTCGTGAATCAGACGAGCGCGCGACCAACCGCGCGCCTTACACAAATCGTCGATCTCCGTTGCGTGCATCAATCCCCCCCCGATAGATCAACATGCCTAGATCGTTGCAGTTTGGCAAGCGCGAGTCCGCATAGGAGTCCGCCCCCGTCCCCCCGAGTCCTCTGTGGGCAGCCGCTTTTCCGGCTGAAGCTGTAATCGGCAGCAAGCACCGACCGCAAGGGACGCCCCGCCGTCCATCGAACCAACACGTTGCAGAGTACAGACTGAGTCTGTACTCTGCGAATCAGGCCCAGTAGTGCAGGAAGGCTCCGGCATCGCCTGTATCTGCTGGTGACCGCTTGTTTGTTGATGAAGTTCATAGCGACAGGAAAAGGCGCACGCGAGGCCGTAGCGGCATCCCTGCCTTAAGCCACCTGGTGGCCGACCCCGGTAGATCCCGGGCGAGCGGGGCGAGCGAGCGGATAGCGAGCGCTGATTGTGCACCGTCCCGGCCGTACGCGGCCGGGCCTGGCCTGCGCCGGGGCGCGGCATCGTCGCCGCGTCCCGGGCTGGCGTCTGTCCTTGTTCGCATCTGATCAGGAAGAGGTGGCTGTGATGACCCTCGCCGACTGTGTTCGTGTCTCGATCCGTTCGTCGGCCGCGTGGCGCGAGTGCCGCTGCGGTCGTGTGATGTCGCAGCCCGCCAACGACGACCGCTGCCCTCACCGCTCCACCCGTGCTCGCCGCTCGGCGCGCTGACAGCTTCCGTGGGGCTGGGCTGCCCAGCTCTCGCGGTGGCCGCCAGGGTGGCGGCACGCAAAGACGGCCCCAGCGGGCTTGCCTCCCGCTGGGGCCTTTCGCACCACTCCACCTGCTGAAGGGAAGAGAGCGATGCCTGTTCAGGCTATCGCGTCGGCACCTGCCGACGAGCCGGGCGCTGCCTGGCTGACACCCGATCACCCCCTGGCCGGTGTGGCAGCTCGCCACTGTGCCGGCCACCTCCACATCGACCCGGCCGACCTGCTCGGCGGGGTCGCGTGCGGCTCGGCGTGGGCGACCGCGCTGACCGATGACCTGCTGTTCGCGATCGAGTGCGGCCTGCCCCTCGACATCGAGCCTGACCCGTCCTACATCGACGACGTGGCGGTACGCCGCGCGATGCGCGGTGAGGCGCTGGAGCTGACCGAGCTGGAGCGCGCCGAGGTGCGCCGCCGCCTGGCCGAGGTCCGCGCCCGCCGCAACCGGGGCTACCGGTTCGTGTGCTCCCGCGCAGCTGCGGCACGGCGGGAGGCCCGCTGATGGCCCGCACCCGTATCGGCCGCGCGATCGGCGAGGTCGCCCGGCGCCGCAACCGCGGTGAGCTGACCGCCGAGCAGGCCGCCGCGCTGACCGCCCGGCTGCGGGACATGCAGCGCGATGCGATGTACCGCACCGCCCTGGACGCCGCCGACCCCGGACACCCGGTGCAGCTGCGGCTGATCGGCGGCTACGCCGACGTGGCCAACCTGCTCACGGTGCTGGACGAGGCCACGACGCTGGTCGAGGTCTCCGACCCGTACCGGACCAGGCGGGCCGGGCAGGTGCGCGTCTACGCCACCTGCGTGCGCCGCCACCCGCTGTCCGGGGGTGCCCGGTGAGGTACTACGCGAGCGAGCGCGCCCACCAACTGCGTGACGCGATCGTGGACATGACCATCCGCTACGGCGGTTCGTCGATGGCGCTGGGGTTCGCCTACGCGGACGGCAGCCATGACGGCAAGCCCGCCGAGGACTGGAAGCGCGCCCGCCGGCGGCAGTTCCTTGCGCTGCAGCGCCTGTCCCGCGCCCTGCGGGACGTGGAGGTGCGGCGATGAGCAGGCCGACCCTTGCCCGTCCGCTGTGGGTGCGCGACCGGATGGCCGGTGACTACTGGCGGCGCACCGACGACGGCATGTACGCGCTGCTGACGCCGTTCGGGTGGCTGTCGCGGTGCAACGTGCGCCCGCTGGACTGGATCGCCGACGCCTACGGCTGCTACGCCGTGCCCTCGCCGATCGGGGCGGGGGTGGCGCGGTGAGCAAGCCCGACACCTACACCGACCAGCAGATCGGCGACGCCGCGACGGTGGCGCTGCTGCGCGCCCTGGAGCGGCACGGCCACGACCGTGCCGTGCTGTCCGGGCTGTCCGAGCGCGACCAGGCCGCCGTGTTCGCGGCCGAGCAGCGCGTACGCGCCCGCCGCTGACATCCCCCTGAAAGGAGTGACGATCATGACCGCACCTGCGAGTGCCTACCCCGTGTCCGTCGCCGCCCTGGTCGACGACTTCCAGACATGGGCCGCCGAGCTGGGCGCGACGCCTTCGCACCGCGCCACGATGAAGAGGTTCAGCATCGGCGGGGACAAGGCCAGGGCGCTGCTGGCGACCCTGACCGCCCCGGCCCCGGATGAGCGCACCACCGCCGCCCCGGCGGTGGCCGAGCCCGCGCCGACCCCGCCCGCGCCGAGCGCTCCTGTGGTGGTGCCGGACGCGCCGACCGAGCCGATCATGCCTGAGGCGTTGCCGCTGACGGCGGTTGACGTAGAAGCGCCTACGAAGATCGCTGCGGCCGTGCCTGAGCCGACCCTGCCGGTGGTGCCCGCGGAGGTGTCCCCGGTGCTGGCGCAGGCCGCGCGCCTGGACGACGAGCGCGCACGGCTGGACATCGCCCGCCACGACGAGCTGGCGCGCCGCGCGGCCGACGCCGAGCATCGCATCGCGCTCGGTGACGTGCGCGAGCAGGCACGCGCGGCCAAGCTCGCCCGCCGGGAGCGGGCACGCGACGCCGCCGACGCGGCGGCGCTGGCCGCCCTGTACCGGCGCGCCACCCGGTCGGGCACCAGGGCGCGGCTTCGCGCGCAGATCCAGGGCTCTGCCGAGATGCGGGCGCTGCGCGTGGCCCGCGTCCGGCAGGTCACCCTCCTGGCCGGTGTCCCGGTGCTGGCCGCGTTCGCCGCCTGGTCCACCACGGGTGTGCAGGCCGGGGTCGCGCGGCTGCTGAGCCTGTCGGCGGAGTCGGCGGGCTGGTGGGCAGCGTGGTCGATGGAGCCCGCGCTGATCGCGATCGTCGGCCTGATCATCATCGGGCGGGCGGTGCTGCGCTCGGCCGGTGGTGACACCGACTGGCGCGCCACCGCGATCGAATGGACCGCCCTCGGCACGTCGCTGCTGCTCAACATCGTCGGCGGCTGGACAGTCGGCGTCGACTGGCTCGACCAGGCCGGGCCGATGCTGGCCCACTCCGTGGGTCCGATCGGCTGCGCCGGCACGGCGTTCCTGATCGGCCTGTTCGACGGGTACGTCTCGGCCGCGCGGCCGTGGCGGGGCGCGCCGAGCCTGGCCGAGATGAACCTCGACCTGAGCGCGGTGACCAGCCGATGACCACACCCGTCGTGCTAAAGCCGCACTGGGAGGTCGTCACAGACGGCCCCGTTTCCCCCGGTGCGCTGGCCCACCGCTACGGCTCCCACCACTGGAAGACCACCAAGACCGTCTACGGGCGCGAGGAGG
Source organism: Catellatospora sp. NPDC049609 (assembly GCF_040675365.1). Taxonomy (NCBI): domain Bacteria; kingdom Bacillati; phylum Actinomycetota; class Actinomycetes; order Micromonosporales; family Micromonosporaceae; genus Catellatospora; species Catellatospora sp. NPDC049609. Next base: position 14,948 of record NZ_JBFAOU010000096.1, read on the forward strand.
TCACCAGCCACTCCGCCCACGTCCCGGCCTGCCAGCGCCCCGAACCCGGCCAGCCGCCGAGCACGGACGGACGCGCCTACTCGGCGGGCTGGGCGCAGCACCGGGGCGCGGTCGCCTGCACTGCAGCGCAGTGCTTCGCCGAGCCGGAGCCCCAGCCCGAGCGGGAGCAGGAGGCCGAGCAGTGACCAGCGGCGACTACCAGCACCCGGACGACACCTACCCCGACATGCGCCCGGACGACGACCTCGCCGTGCAGCTGCGGGCGCTGGCCGCGTGGATGGACGGGCGGCTCGACGACGAGCTTGCCGACCGGCAGTACGCCCTGGAGCGGGCGCACGACTACCTGACCTGGCTGGCCTACCGCGCCGAGCAGGTCAGCCAGCAGCACCGCATCCGGCTCGTGCCGCACGACGCGGCCGAGCCCAACGCCCCGATGTCGGGGCCGGGCGGAGTTCCGGTCCCGTCCTTCCCCCGACGCTGACCGCCAGCCGTCCCGGCCAGGGCACACCTGCCCCTGGCCGGGAGCGGTGGCCGCCAGACCGGCGACCAGCCCGACCCGTCGCACCCAACTGAACGCGACGCCTGTGTGAAGGAGTGCCCTCGTGGCCAACGAAACCACCCTGACCCTGGTCGGCAACCTCACCGCCGACCCCGAGCTGCGGTACACCCCCGCCGGAGCGGCGCTGTGCAAGTTCTCCGTGGCCAGCACGCCGCGCATGTACGACAAGGCCACCAACCAGTGGAAGGACGGAGACCCGCTGTTCATGAACTGCTCGGCCTGGCGCGACCTGGCCGAGAACATCGCCGAGTCCCTGGTACGCGGCTCGCGCGTCGTGGTGACCGGCAGGTTGAAGCTCAACCGGTGGACCACGCCGGAGGGCGAGAACCGCCAGGCGATGCAGCTGGACGTGGAGGACATCGGCGCGAGCCTGCGCTACGCGACCGCGCAGGTCAAGAAGATGTCGCGGACCAACAGCGGGGCTGGAGGCAGTGTGCCGGCCGCCGCTGGTGAGCCCGACCCGTGGGCCAGCGGCGGCAACTTCGGCGGCAACGAGGAGCCCTCGTTCTGATCAGCTATGCCTGTGGTGTAGCGCCGGCCCAGGCGTTACACCACAGGCAGGTCACGCGGTGCCTGATGCGGGGTGCGCCACTGTTGCCAGCGGTAGAACCTGCGCGGCTGTGGTCAGATCATGGCCGGGGATGGCCAGTTCCATTTCTCGGCCGTCAAGGCGCACCGACAGCACGCGGCAGGCAGGGTTGAGTCCCCACCCTTCCTGCGCCGTGACCGGCCGGTCGCCGGTGACCGTCAGGCCCGCCGGTCCAAGGGTGACCTTCCGGCTGCTCATCCCTGGCGGTGTCCACCAGGCCCGGCCTGCCGCCAGCAGCAGGTCGCCATGCCGCCACTGTGTCTGCCCGGCGCCCAGGTCCCTCATCGCGCACGGGATCCGCACCGGTTCGCCTGCCAGAAGGGCGGCCTGCCGGGCGCGGGCGCGGCGCAGTTCGCGGCGCTGGCTCCAGCTCGCGCCCAGCCAGCCGCCGATCATGCCCGCGATGAAGTCCAGCACCTGTTCCCCCTGCCTGCCGGGCGACGACCCTACAGGCCTTACGCAGGTCACGGCCATGGTGGGCAGCTTCCGCCCCTGGCCATGCACCCCGCGCCAGTCGTGGCCGCTTCCCGACGCGCCGAGCGAGGCTGCTCGGCGCGTGTGGTGGCCGCCATCCGGGCGGCAGAGGGAGGGACCGCACGTGCACATCGACAACCCCAGCCCGTGGCAAGCGGCGGCGCTGCGTGCCGAGCGCGCCGCCAACGTCCACCACGGCGGCATGACCGCCACCGGCCTGACCGCGGTCGCGGTCGTGGTCGCGTGGGTGGCCGGGGCACCCGGCTGGATCACCGGCGGGCTGGGCGTACTCGTCCTGGCCGCCTACATCACCACCCGGATCGCTGCCCATGTCGTGCAGGAGCGCATGGCGCGGCTGCACGACATGAACAGCGCGGACGCCGACCCCGGCGACGCCAGTAGCTGACCCTTTCGCGGGACACGGCCTGCCCTGCCAGGTTCCGGCCGTGTCCCGCCTACCCCTCGGATGGGAGCAACCCAGTATGACCTGCCCAAAGGTGGTGCCCGATGAGTGAGCAGCCGTGCGGGCAGTGCCCGGTGCTGCTCGCCGAGATCTCCCGGCAGGCCGCCGTCATCGCCCAGCTCAACACCTGGGTTGCCTGGCTGCGGGAGCGGCTGGGCGCGCTGCGCAACGCCGTCGGCGCCGCTGAGGCGCTGATGCGGGAGCAGGCCGAGCAGCCAACGATGCCGCGCGCCCGCCTGCTCACCCAGCTTCACGAACGCCTGATCAATGCCCTGATCGATGTCGAACGGAGGTAGCAAGCGATGGCACTGACCCCGATCGTGTTCAGCGACGACGACGAGCCCACCAACCCCGCCACCACCGTCCCCGGCCAGGCCGCGCCGGTGGACGCCGAGTCCTACGCCGTTTACCGGCCCGACCAGGGCGCGCCCGTGGATGAGCCGGAGGGCGAGGCGATGACGGTCACGTGGAAGGACGTGACCAGCGGCCAGCGGCGGGTGCCGCTGGTGCCCGCGTGGATGATGTCGGCCGACACCCGCCGCGCCACCGTCCGCGCCCTGGCCAACGACGTGGGCTATTTCACCGCGTTCCACGCGCTGCGCTCCCCGCTGTACGGGCTCAAGGTCGCGGCCTACGCGCCGCGCGGGGTGTTTCGGCTGACGCGGCGGGTGCTGCGCTGGGCCAGCGCGGAGGAGGGCAACTGGGAGCTGCGCCAGCACGCGGCCAGCAAGGCCGACGCCTACACCTGGCAGGCCTTGAACCGCACCCGGTCCAAGGAGGCCAAGCCGCGGTGGATGCTGCTCGGCGCGGCCGGCATCGCCGCGTGCGTCGGCGCGGCCGTGCTGGAGCTGTCCGGCGCGGTCCCGCCGATCGGCTGGTACGCCGCAGCTGCGGGTGCTGCGCTGCTGGCCGCGCAGGCGGGCAAGCCCGCCGACCGGCCGATCACCGACCGCGTCACCAACACCCCCAAGTTCACCCGCCTGACCGCTGAGCAGGTCCGGGCGGCGCTGGTCGCAGTCAAGGCACAGGGCTTGACCGACCCCGGCCAGTTGGAGTTCCCGACACCGATCCACCGCGACGGACCGGGCTGGCTGGCCAGGGTCAACCTGCCGCTGGGTGTGGAGGCGGTGAAGGTGATCGAGAAGCGGGCGGCGCTGTCGTCGGCGCTGCGGCTGCCCATCGACCAGGTCTGGCCCGCTCCCGGACCGGAGCACGCCGGGCAGCTCGACCTGTGGATCGGCTACCAGCCCGCGTCGAAGATGGGCAAACCCCGGTGGGCGCTCCTCGCAGACAACGCCATCACCAGCGTGTTCCGCCCCGAAGAGTTCGGGTCCGACGAGCGGCAGCGGCCGGTCAAGACCTCCGGGTTCGCTCGGTCGTTCCTGGTCGGCGGGCAGCCCGGCTCGGGCAAGAGCTACGCCGGGCGGTCCCTGGCGCTGATGTGGTCGCTCGATCCCACGGTGGAGTTCAAGATTGCCGAGTTCAAGGGCACGGGTGACTTCCTCGACTTCGAGCCCCTGTGCTCCACCTACGTCGTCGGCGTGGACGACGAGGCGATCCGGCAGGGCGGGGCCATCCTCGCGTGGGCGCTGGCGGAGGCCGAGCGGCGCGGTAAGCGCATCCTGGCCGCCAAGCAGGCCGGGTTGGCACCCGAGGGCAAGGTCACGCCCGAGCTGGCGCGCAAGCCCGGCTCGGGGCTGCACCCGATCGTGATCCTCATCGACGAGGCCCACGAGCTGTTCGCCGCCGACAAGGACGCCGCCGACGCGGCAGAGCGGCTGATCAAGCGGGCGCGGGCGCTGGGCATCATCGTCGTGCTGCTCACCCAGATCCCGGACAAGACCAGCCTGCCGCCCAACATCACCCGCTGCGTCACCAACCGCTGGTGCCTCAGCGTTCAGGGCCAGGTCGAGAACGACATGATCCTCGGCACCGGCGCCTACAAGCGGGGCATCACCGGCACCGTCTACAAGCCCGTGGACGACGCGGGCTGGGGCGTGATGACCGGTGGGCCGTCTCCGGTGTCGGTGCTGTCGCAGTACCCGACCCCCGAGCAGGCCGCAGCGATCATCGCCCGCGCCATCGCGCTGCGCGGTGGCCGCCGCCCGGCCGGCAGCGACCTGCCGACCCCGCGTGACCTGCTCGCCGACCTGCTCGACGTGTCGGCCGACAACGGCCAGCACTGGTCGGTGGCCGCTCCGGCGCTGGCCGAGCGATGGCCCAACGCCTACCCGTCCATCACGGCCGAGGCGCTGTCGGACATGGCCCGCAACCTCAACGTTCCGTCACAGTCCGTGAAGATCGGCGGGATCAATCACCGGGGCTACCGGCGCGCTGTCGTCGCCGAGATCCTCGCCCAGCGCGAGGCGGGCGACGCGGCCGACAGCCGGTAGCGGCACGGGTAGCGGCACGGATGAAGGTAGCGGCAGCGCTACCCGTGCCGCTACCCCTACACAAACCCCTGCCTGCGAAGTCTTTGACCAGGTAGCGGGTAGCGCCATGCCGAAAACAGGGCTCGAAACGGCCTGGGGAGGCCCCTGATGACACCGGAACTGATCGCTACCCTCACCGCAACAGCCGCAATGATCGTCTATGTCTTGCTGTGCTGGATCTTGCCGTTCGGGCGCTGCCGCGCCTGCTCCGGCACCGGAAGCCGCCGCACCATCCTTCTACGCAGAGTCACGTTCTGCCGCCGCTGCAAGGGGTCCGGGCTGCGGCTGCGGGTCGGCCGGCGCCTCTACAACACCGTCCACGACGCCCGCGCCCAGGCCGACGCCGCCGCGCGCGCCAAGACCAGGGAGACGACGCGATGAGCCTGACCTTCACCGACATCTTCTGCGGCGCGGGCGGCAGCTCGATCGGGCTGACCGCCGCCGGGCTGGAGCTGAAGCTGGCCGCCAACCACTGGCGCACCGCCATCGACACCCACGCCGCGAACTTCCCCGGCGCCGAGCACCTGTGCGCCGACGTGAACAACTACGACATGCGCGCCCTGCCCACCACCGACATCCTGTGGGCGTCGCCGATCTGCACCGAAGCCAGCCCGGCCGGCGGATCGTCCAAGGCGACCAAGGCCAAGCCGCGCCCGCGCGGCCAGCTCGACATGTTCGAGCAGGGCGGCCACGTCGCACAGGCCGGGTTCGAGCGCACCCGCGCGACGTTCCACGACGTCATCCGCGCCACCGAGGTCCACCGGTATTCGGCCGTGCTGGTCGAGAACGTGCCCGAAGTCGCGTGGAAGTGGGAGCTGTTCGAGTGGTGGTGCGCCGGGATGCGCCAGCTCGGCTACCACCAGCAGACCGTGTGCGCGTCCTCGGCCCACATCGGCGGGGACGGCAACCCTTACGCGCCGCAGTGGCGCGACCGCATGTACCTGGTGTTCACCCGCACCGGCATCCCGCTGCCCGACGTGACGCCCCGCCCCCTCGCCTGGTGCGAGCCCTGCGGGGCCGACGTGCACACGGTGCAGGCGTGGAAGGACACCCCGAAGGTCCGCCGCTTCGGCCGCATCGGCGCCTACCGCGAGCAGTACGTCTACGTCTGCCCCAACACCGCCTGCGGTCAGGGGCTGGTGGAGCCGTACGTGATGCCCGCCCGCGCGGCCATCGACTGGACCGATGTCGGCGAGCGCATCGGCGACAAGGCCCGGCCCCTCGCGGCGGCCACCGTCGCGCGTATCCGGCACGGGCTGGACATGTTCGCCGACCGGCAGACGCTGATCACGGTCAACCACGGCGACAGCGACAGCCGCGCCCTGCCGATCGACGGCGGGCCGCTGCCGACCCGCACTCTGAAGATCGGCGAGGGGTTCGCCACACCGCCGATGCTCGTCCCAGCCGGCGGGCGCCGCCAGGGCGACCAGGCATGGCCGGTCGATGTCCCGATGCGCACCAGGCTGACCCGCGAGTCCGAGGCCGTCGTCACCCCCGCGCCGTTCCTGACGCTGCTGCGCTCCGGACGGCCCCGCAACACCGACCCCGCCGAACAGCCCCTGGCCGCGCTCATGACCTCGGGCAGCAACCACGCCCTGGTCGCCCCGGAGCCGTTCGTCGCGGTACTGCGCAACCACGGCACCGCCCACCACGTAGGCCAGCCGTTCCAGACCATGGCCGCTGGGGGCGGGCATCACGCCCTGGTCATCCCCTACCGGCGGGGCAACCGCCCGACCAGCACCGACGCGCCACTGCACACCATGGCCACCCACGATTCGGGCGCGCTGCTGCGCCCGGCCGTGCAGGTCGAGGATTGCTACTTCCGGATGCTCAAGCCCCGCGAGCAGCTGCGCGCCCAGCGGTTCCCCGACAGCTACCAGGTACGCGGCAACGTCTCCGAACAGACCATGCAGGCAGGCAACGCCGTGTCCGCCAACGTCGCCCAGTTCCTCGGCGGGCGGGTCGCGGTCGCGCTGGACAGCCGGAGTGCGTCATGAGGCGCGCGCTGACCGATGGGCGCCCGGCCCGCCGGGAGCAGGTCGGCGGGCACCCGGACTGGTGTGCTCGCGCCCACCACTGCACCGCCGGGCTGCCCGGCGGTGAGCACGCCTCGATACCGGAGGTGTGGCAGATCGAGGGCGGGCGGATGGTCGGGACCCGCTATCGCGACCGTGCCGGCCGCGACCACATGGAACTGCGCATCATTCTCGGCCTGCCCGACGACGAGACCACCGCGCAGGCGGCCTGCCGCCACCTCATGGCCACGTCCCTGATGGTCGTGCGCCGCGTGTTCGGCCTTGACCAGCAGGAGGCGGGCCGGTGAAGGCGCGATTCCTGCTCGGCACGCACCAGCCCGGATGGCTGGGCAAGGCCGGGGTGCCGCTGTTCATCTGCGACCGCAGGTTGCGGGTCTACAAGACGCTGCCGCGCGCAGCTGCGCCGTGGGCCGTGGACTCCGGCGGGTTCACCGAGTTGCAGAAGTACGGCACGTGGACGGTCACGCCGGTCGAGTACGTGGCCCGGCTGCGCCGCTACCGCGACGAGATCGGCCAGCTCATGTGGGCCGCGCCCCAGGACTGGATGTGCGAACCGATCGTCATCAACGGCGGCGTGGCCGCCGGTCAGCGGTTCGCCGGGACCGGCCTGTCGGTAGTCGAACACCAGCGCCGCACCGTACTCAACTACGCCGAACTGCGCACCCTGGCCCCCGACCTGCCGATCATCCCCGTAGTGCAGGGCGACACCGTTGACGCCTACCTGCGCTGCGTGGACCTCTACCACTCGCTGATCGGCGTGGACCTGACCAGCCTGCCGCTGGTCGGACTCGGGTCGGTCTGCCGACGCCAAGCCACCAGCGAGGCAGGGCAGATCATCACCGCCCTGCACGCCCGAGGCGTGCGCCACCTGCACGGGTTCGGGTTCAAGACCCTCGGCCTGATCGCCCACGGCGACAAGCTCACCTCGGCCGATTCCCTGGCCTGGTCGTTCGACGCCCGCAAACGCAAGAAGGTGCTGCCCGGCCACGGGCTGCGCCACCAGAACTGCGCCAACTGCCTGCCGTTCGCCCTGCAATGGCGCAGCGGCGTGCTCGCAGCTGCGAAAGGAGCGTGACCAGCCATGACCCGGACAGGAGCAAGAGCAGACAGGCCGCCTGCGGCGGCTCACCCCCTGTTGGCGGCTGCGCTGCGCTACGCCGCCAACGGCTGGCCCGTCTTCTGGCTCGGCCGCACCAAACGGCCCGTAGCGCTCTGCGGGCCGTGCGACGCGGCCAGGAAGGCGCGCACGCCACACGACCCGCAGGCCTGCCCCTGCTTGACCTGCCACGGGTTCTACGCGGCCAGCACTGACCCCGACCGCATCGCAGCGATGCTGGCCGCCGTGCCGCGCGGGCTGCTCGCCATCCGCACCGGCACCGCCTCCGGCCTGGTCGTCATCGACATCGACCCCGCCCACGGCGGTACGGCGTCGCTGGAAGCCCTGATATCGCGAGGGCTGACCCCGCCGACCAGGTACGTCCGTACCGGCTCCGGCGGGCTGCACCTGTACTACCGCCACCCCGGCGGCATCCGTATCCCCAGTGACCAGGGCATCCGGCTCGGTCCCGGTATCGATGTGAAGGCGGACGGCGGCTACGTCGTGGCACCGCCCTCACGGCATCCGGTCACCGGCCGTCCGTACACGTGGGCCGACAAGGGGGCGCGCATAGAGGAGGCGGCCCCCGCACTGGTCAGCGCGTGCCTGACCGAGATTCGGCGCCACCCGCCCCAACATGCCGGCCACGCCACACCCCCGCGCAGCGGGGGGGCCGCCTCCTACCCCGACCGGCTCATGGATGCCCTCGCTGCCCGGATTCACCAGGCCCCGAACGGCCGACGACGCGTGACGCTGTTCGGCTGCGCCCGCGGCGCCGCCCGCATGGTCGCCGCAGGCCAGATGACCAGCACGCAAGCCTATGACCGGCTCGTGGCCGCCTGCGACGCCGCAGGCTGGCCCTGGGCCAAGTCCACCCCCAACGCCATCCGCGAAGGATTCGCCGCCGAAGGAGTGACACTGTGACCCGACCGAAGAAGCCCCGGCCCGCCATCGACGGCGCCGCGCTGCTCGACCGCCTGCGCGCCACCATCGCCCAGTACGTGATCCTGCCCAGCACCGAATCGCTGGACGCCGTGGTGCTGTGGATCGCGGCGACCTACGCGCTTCCCTCATGGGCGTGCGCGCCCCGGCTCGTTATCCGGGCACCGGAGAAGCGCTGCGGCAAGTCCCGGCTGCTCGACCTGGTCGAAGCCGCCTGCCACAACCCGCTGATCACCGTCAACGCCAGCCCGGCCGCCGTGTACCGGGCCATCGGCACCGACAACCCACCCACCCTGCTCATCGACGAGTACGACACCATCTTCGGCCCCGCCGCAGCAGGCTCGGCCGAAGACCTGCGCGGCCTGCTCAACGCAGGCCACCAGCGCAACCGCCCCGCCCTGCGCTACGACGCCAACACCCAACGCGTCGAGAAGATCGCCACCTTCGCCATGGCCGCCATGGCAGGCATCGGCGCCGCCCCCGACACCATCGAGGACCGGGCCGTGGTCGTGCACATGCGCCGCCGCGCCGGCCGCGAGAAGGTCAAACCCTGGCGCATCATGCGCGACCGGCCCATGGTCGAAGCCATCGGCGCAGAACTGAGCGAATGGCTACTCGGCAACCTCGACGTACTGCGCGCCGCCGAACCCGTCATGCCGGTCGAAGACCGCGCCGCCGACACCTGGGAACCACTCATCGCCCTGGCCGACCTCGCCGGAGGCGACTGGCCCATCCGCGCACGCACCGCCGCCGTCACCCTGACCGGCGCCAAGGAGGAGAACGGCGCGACCAGCGACCGCATACGGCTGCTGACCGACTGCCGCAGCATCTTCACCACCGCCGACGCCGAAGCACTGCCCACCGCCGACATCATCGCCCAGCTCCGCGCCATGGACGAGTCGCCATGGCCAGACCTCACACCCCACCGCCTGGGCGTGATGCTGCGCGAGTTCGAGGTCCGCTCGGCGGGCAACATCCGCTTCCCCACCGGACAGGCCAAGGGCTACACCCGCGCATCGTTCGCCGACGCATGGGACCGCTACTGCGCACCCGATGTCCCGAACAGGCAGGGGCAAGCGTCCCAACCGTCCCAACCGTCCCCACCCAGCTCAGAGGCGGGACGGTTCTCCGGCTGGGACGGTTCCAACCGTCCCACGAAAACAACCGTCCCAGGGCTGACCTGCGATGGGACGGTTGGGACGGTTGGGACGGATACCCCCCGGCTTTACGTCATCGAGGGGGACAAGTGACCACGCCGTGGGCACCTCGACGCCACGTCCGCGCCCGCACCGTCGTACACCGCGCTGCTCTCTGTACCCACGGAGCCGAGATCTTGTCTCAGCGTTGCCCTGAGCCGGTTTCCGCTCCACTGCCCGTCGCCCTGCGCCCAGAGCAGACCGATCGCAGCGTGGTCACGTTCACCAAGCCCTTTATCAGCACCGAGGAACTCGCCGCCGTCCTCCAGGTCGATCCGTCCACCGTACGGCGCTGGAGAACCGCACAACCCCTGCAAGGCCCCCCGTTCATCAACCTGTCGGAGCGCGTCACGGTCTACAGCACCGAAGACGTTCAGCACTGGCTGACCGCGCGCCGCATCGTTCCCGGAGTCGCCAATTGAGCCAGCCAGAGAACCTGCCCATCGGACTCGACCTGTCGGCCGACATCGAGCACCGACCGGACAAGCCGAAGGCATATCGAGCACGGGTGCGCTGGTGGTCGGATGGACAGCGCCGCTCCAAGTCGGAATCGTTCGATGACCTGCCCAGCGCCGAGAAGTGGATTGCCGGGCTGCGGCATAAGGCGACGGGCGGAGTCAGTCCCGATACCGCCACCTCGGACCTGGCCACCTACGGCGAGCGGGTGATGCCACTCGCCACCCGGGGCCTGGAACTGAAAACGCTGGACCCCTACATGGCCGGATGGAAGAAGCGGGTGGTGCCCACTCTCGGACACCTCCCCACCCGCTCCATCACGAACGGCATCGTCGACCGCGCCGTGTACGGCTGGATAGCTGACGAATGCAGCCGATCGACCGTCAAGAACAGCCTGGCAATTCTGGTCCGAGTCATGGAGCAGGCCGTTCGTGACGGCATCATCGAGCGCAACCCCGCTCGCGTCGTCGGCTGGCAGCGGGAGTACCGCCTGGCGGAAGACGAGCTTGATGACCCGCGCTCTCTCGCACTGCCCAACTGGCAGGCGGTCACGACCCTGGCGGATGCCCTAGTCAACCGGTCGCTGGGACGTTTCGCGGGCTGGGGAGAGGTCGTCAAGTTCGCCGCCGGCACTGCGGCGCGCATCGGCGAGGTGTCGGGCGTACGCAGGGCGGACATCGACCGCGACACCTGGATCTGGACCGTCCGGCGCCAGACGACTGCCGGGCCAGGCGGGCTGATCGACAAGGGAACGAAGGGCAAGCGGGCACGCCGAGTCCCCATCATCGCCGAGATCAGACCGCTGGTCGCGGCACGCATGGATGCCGCCGCCGATGACGATGCGCGTCTGTTCAGCGGCCCGCGCGGCGGCCGGATCACCACCGCTGTTCTCCGGGACGCGACCCACTGGGACGACGTGGTGAAGGAGCTGGGGTTCGAGCACCTACGCCGCCACGACCTCCGGCACACCGGACTCACCTGGATGGCCGACGCGGGCGTGCCCGTTCACGTCCTCCGCAAGATCGCCGGACACGGCTCGCTCACCACGACGCAGCGCTACCTACACCCCGACAGGAGGGCACTCGACGCAGCCGGAGCGTCACTCAGCGCACACCTTGGAAGTGTCACGATGGTGTCCTGGTCCCCAACTGGTCCCCCAGCGATCATGACCAACCACGGCTAACAGCGTCCATCGCGCATATGGCGAAGGCCTTGACCAGCAATTATGCCGGTCAAGGCCTTCGCTTTTACGCTGTCGGGCTGGCCGGATTCGAACCGACGACCCCTTGACCCCCAGTCAAGTGCGCTACCAAGCTGCGCTACAGCCCGTTGCCGAGATGATCTCTCACCGCGGCAGCCCGTACAGCGTAGCGCACTCTGAACCGGGGTGCGCACACGGCCCCCGTGTCCGTTTCATGGCGGTTCGAACGGGTGATCAGACCGCTTTGTCTAGATCATTCCGAGCCTTGGCGCGCCGGACTGGCCCGCCTGAACAACTAACTCGGTGCCCGGCGGCCGAGGGCCCTTGACCCGAGTCGTGCGACCACCGAGCCCACCAAACCATGATCAACGCTGTTCGACGCCCCTTGGCGCCGTTCGGCGTCCGTTCGGGGAGCGGCCGTGCTCCCAATTCTGCTCCCCGCTCCCCCGCCGCCGATCGCGGCCACACGCGTGTTCCCGACGAATGCCACCGATGCAGACATCGCCCGCAGTCTGCATCTCGGGTATCGACCTTGGCGCCGAGGTCGCCGTCAATGGGTGTGAGGCCCTGCCGCGTCTGAAGTCGCCTGCCGCGGCCGGCGCCGGTGGGCGGGCAATCGTGCCCGCCGACCTTCCATTCTCGTCTGGCGGGGAGGTCCGGACATGGCTGGGCTGTTGGTGGGCACCGGCTGGTACGGCATGGTGCGACGCCGCGTACTCGACTCCTTCGAGATATTCGCGGTACGCCGCGACTGGCCAGACTGGCGCACGCACGAGTTCGTATCGCCCCGGCTGACCGAGGCCGATGCCCTACGGGCGGCGGCCGCGGACCACGCGTACTGGCGGCGCAGCCCTCTGCGGCCGCGGGTAAGTGTGGTGCGGATGAGCGCGAACGACTTCCGCATCCACCGCCGCCGCCGCGACTGCGCGGCTCCGGACTGCCCGGCCGCCATGCCGGAAGCCGGTGAGGTGGTGCCGCGATGACACGCGCGACCCTGACCCAGGGCCAGGCAGAAGCGTTAGGGCTGCACCTCCACGGTGAACCGCACGGTGGTCTGGTCCATCTCCGAGGTCCGCACGGTCACCGCGACCTCCCACCGGCCCGGCAGCGGCACTGTGGCCAGTGCCGCATAGTGGCCCAGCCGGCCGGTGCCCACGTCCACCGGCATCGGGCCGACCGCCGGCTCCGCCAGGCTGAACGCGACACGCACCTCCGGCACGTCGAGGGGATTGCCCGCGTCGTCGAGCACCGAGAGGTGCAGCACCGCACGACCCACCCGTGCCGGTTCCAGCTGCACGACGACGGACCCGCTCACCCCGCCCGCGCGGAAGGGCACCCGCGTCGGAGCCGGAGCCGGAGCCGAAGCGGGCGGTGAGGTGCGCCGGGCGGCAGCGGCCTGCCCGGCGGCGAGCGCGGCCCCCGCCGGCTGGGTCGTCACGAGCACGCTCGACAGCCCCAGCACCGCGATCGCGACCGCGGTCTCGACGACCGTCTGCCGGCGCAGCCGGAAGACCTGCTCGGCATCGGGGCCGCTGTGCGCGCCGCGCGCCGCGCGGTCAGCCCGGTCAGCGGCGTAGTGCCGGCGGACCCAGGACCTGGCCGCCGCGCCGAGCGCGACGAGCAGCACCACCAGGCCGAGCTTCGCCAGCAGGAGGTGGCCGTAGGTCGTGCCGCCGAGCGCGGCCACCGAGCGCACCTGCCGCCATCCGGCGTAGACGCCGGTCAGCACCAGGACCCCCACGCACCCGAGGGCGACGCGGGAGAAGACGGGAACGGCTGTCCGCAGGGCGGCGAGGTCGCGTAAGGGAAGCAGGGCGCCGGCGAGCACGGCGAGCCCGCCCAACCACACGCTCATCGCGACCAGGTGGACGACGTCCATCGAGACCGCCAGCCAGGCGTCCGTGCCGGCGCTGCTGTGCGTGGCGGTGCTCCAGGTGGCCGCCAACGCCGTGACCGCGACGAGCACGCCGGCCACGGCGAGCCCCCGGTTGCCGAGCGCGCGGGCGCGGGCCTGCCTGACCAGCAGTACCAGCGCGGGGGCGAGCAGGATCAGCAGCGCGAGCCGCACGGCCAGCGCCGCGCCCGCCCGCGTCCCCAGGGTCTGCCGCAGCAGGCCCGCGTCCAGCGCCGCGTCCAACCCGACGCCGCGGGCGGATGCCGCATAACACAGCAGGCACAGCATCGTGCTGGTCGCCAGCGCCGTCCACCCGCCCCACAGCATGCGACGCACCCGGCGCAACCGGGCTCCGGCGGGCCACAACCACGCCGTGAACAGCGCGGCTCCGCCGAGCAGCGCCAAAGACACGAAGGCCGACCATCTCGCGAGCAGGTACACCAGATCGACCGCTCCCCCGCCCGTCCCGGGCACACCGCCCGTCGCCGGCGGGGTCGCGGCCGGTACACCGGCGCCGACGGTGAACGCGAAGGCCCCCTCGATGGGATGGGTGTCGGCGGACAACGCCCGCCAGCCGAGGGTGTGCACGCCCGAGGCGAGGCCGTCGCGGATGCCGACCACGATGGTCGTCGGGTCGCCCGGCGGCTGGACGGGCGGCTCGGTCGCGACGGCCGCGCCGGCGGCGTCGAGCAGGCGGACCTCGCCGAGACCGACCGAGACCGGCTCGCTGAACTGCAGCACGATCTGATCGGGCGACGTTGCCAGCACGGCGCCGTTGGCGGGGGTGCTGGCCACCAGGTACGCGTGTGCCCACGCGGGTGCCGGCCACAGCGCGGGAATGATGCCGAGGAGCACCGCCGCCAGGACCGTGGCGACCTGCCGCAGCCTGGGCCGCGCCGGCAACGTCGCCGCCATCAGGGCCGCCCTGCTCGTGATCCGGCGCCCGCCGGCACGCCGGTCGCGCGCCCGTTGGCCCGCGCCGGCACGTCGGAGCCGCCGCCGGCGGTGGTCGCGGGCCGGCCCCGTCGCCGCAGCGCGGCGACCGCGAGCAGCAGGGCTGCCAGCCCGGCGCCGACGCCCGTCCAGCCCAGCACGCGGCTGACCGGATCGGCGGCTGCGGGGGTCAGCCCACCGGACGTCGCCACGGTCACCACGGGTGCGGGATGTTCCGGCCGTGGCGCTCCGGCCTCGGCGGGCGGGTCGATCCAGCGCACGACCTCACCGTCGGAGTACGTCTGCAGCGCCTTGAACATCAGGGTGGTCGGCGACTTGGGCAGTGGCCCGACGGAGACGTCGAACAGCTGGAACTCTCCCGGGCCGACGGCGCCGTCCTGCCAGACGATCGACGTGACGGGCGCCGCCGCGGCGTGCTCGCCGGCGGCGGGCGTCGCGGTGGTCGCCGGTTGCCGGTTCACGGTGATGGTCCAGCCCGGCATGGGCCGCACCGAGACCGCGGTGACCGGATGCTCGGTGGGGAACACGACCTCAAGCCGGGTCGTCGACGCGGTCGGGCGTTCGTTGGGCACCTTGAAGGAGAAGGTGCCGTAGCCGCCGGCCGTGGCGGTCGACGGGGTGACCGTCACGTGTGCGGCCGACGGTGAGCCGTGCAGCAGTACGGCCGCGGCGGCGGACAGCGCCACGATGCTGGTTCTGAGGAGCAGGCGGGACGCGAAGGCGGGTCGCGAAGGCATGGTTGTCACACTCCGGAGTGGGGTTCGGGCATGGCAGAGCCGCGACACCCGGCGTCGAGCTGACCGCGCTCGACCGTGCCGGGCTCGGGGGCCGCGGCCGTGCCGGCGGG